>NZ_JADBSA010000005.1:0-32653 GCF_020246945.1 Microcystis sp. M113S1
AGATAGTAGGGGGTTTCGTTCAGAAAAGACTTCAAATTCGGCCTTGAACGAGTAAAACTTTCTAGGAAATAAGGTTGAACATGAGATTTTTTCGACTTGTTCAAAGTGGCCGGAGGGCATTCGGACACTCAAAATGGACGGGTCGAAAGTGTCAGACTTAAGCAATTAAGCGTTTTTCGCTATCTGCGTCAACCCCGTTGACGCGACCACCCTAAAAAAGTGGCGTGGTGAGGAATCGCCGTCCGTTTTACGGCGGCGAGGATGTCAATACTGAAAGCTAATGGCTGACGACTGACAGCCGTGATCGAGAAACCGGCAAAAAATCCCTGTTTTTAACTTCCGTCCGATTATCCCTGGGGAAAATTATGTATTAGAATAGATGAAAGTTAACAAAATTTAAAATATGTTAGTTCCGATTCTCATCTTTGACCTCGGTCTTGTGGCTTGGTCATTGCATCTGATGCAGCAAGCGTTCGACAAGCAAGAGTTTTCCTTGATGCTGGCAGGAACCTTAGTGGCAGCAGCGGCAGCGGCTATGTTAGTAGTTTATTTCCTCATGGGTCACTGTTTAACCTATTTAACCCAAATTCCGGCTCCTGTCTAAATGGGGGCGATTGTTTCACCCTTGTCTTATCAGCGATCGCCTTTGGAGTGACAAATTTTTTTTCTCGTCACCCCTTGACAAAATAATTCTATTTAAGCTATATTCAAAAATGGTCTTCAAGGGGTTATAGCTCAGTTGGTAGAGCACCTCAATGGCATTGAGGGGGTCAGCGGTTCGAATCCGCTTAGCTCCATACAGTTAAGATAAGGGTTTCAGGGTTACTGGAGGCCAGAAAAGTAGCGAGGAGATGGTAGATTGAAAGAGGATTTCTAGTTAGGAAAGTCTCTTTTTACCTCGATACTCTCTCAGGACAAAATTAGTTATATGATAGAGCTTTTTAAGCAACTACCTCGTTGGTTGCGGCTAAGTCTAGTTTTTCCGCTCTTATTTCTCAATGGTTGGTTATTATTCCAATTATTTAGCTACCTAGAACCCTTAGTCAGTATTTTTGTCACTGCTAGTTTACTAGCTTTTGTCTTAGATGTTCCCATCAAACTGCTGCAAAGACGCGGGGTTAATCGCAGTGGTTCGATCGCTATTGTCTTTTTAATTGCCCTATTAATTTTGATTGTTTTAGGTTTAATTTTAATTCCCCAGATTGTCGAACAATTAAGCAGTTTAATCAATAGTTTGCCCCAGTGGATCGAGTCGGGAACCGAACAGATACAAAATTTAGAAAAGTGGGATAAAACTCAGAAATATGCGATTTATATCGAGCAATCAATCACCCAGTTATCGGAACGACTAACCAATGTTTTACAAACTCTTAGCACTCAATTACTGAGCTTTGTGCTGGGAACTATCAACAGTATCTTAAACATTCTATTTGTTCTGGTTCTAACTGTCTTTCTTGTTCTCTATGGCGAACAAATTTGGGAGGGAATTTTTAGCTGGATTCCTGCTCCCTGGAATTTCAAATTAAGAACGATTATTCGTCAAACTTTTGAGACCTATTTTGCTGGTCAAACCATTTTAGCGGGAATTCTCAGCCTTGCTCAAATTTTTGTTTTTGTGATTCTCAAGGTCGATTATGCCCTATTATTCGGGGTGGCGATCGGTCTAACTACATTAATTCCTTTTGCCAGTGCCTTTACCATTATTGGCATTAGTACCCTACTGATGTTTCAAGATTTTTGGCTAGGGCTAAGAGTTTTGACCCTGACCATTATTGTGGGTCAAATTAATGATAATGTCATCGCCCCGCGGTTAATGGGAGGTATGATCGGACTTAATCCCGTCTGGATTATTTTATCTCTTTTTATCGGGGGCAAAGTGGCAGGAATTCTCGGTTTATTGATAGCAGTTCCCATCGCTAGTGTGCTGAAAAGTACCATCGATATCATCCGCTCGCAGCAGCGGGAAAAAGAACCGGTAGTTCTCCTAGAAGAAACGGTGAAAAATTCCTCAGAGGAGGGCAAATAATCCTAAATCCTGTTTTTTCAGTGAACAGTAAACAGTAAACAGTAATGAGTGAATTGAAAACTCACATCTGCTAACTGATAACTGATAACTGATAACTGATAACTGTTATGAGCGGCTAATTTCTTCGAGAATAGCCATCGCTTCTGTCACCCTATCCCTAGGGATAAATAAATGATCGTGATAATAACCGGAAATGACATTGACGCTAATTGCCGCTTCGGCCAGTTTCTCGCTAATCACCGCTAAAAATCCCACAGCTGCTAAACTGGAATGCACAGAAAGAGTAATTTGTCTATAAATATATTTGTACTGTAAGCCCGTGCGATCGGCTTGCTGACGGGGAATAATCACCGTTAGGCCTTCCTCTTCCTGAAATTGGCAGATAGGAGTTAATTGTAGCTGTTCTAGTCCTGTTGCTGTTAGGGAAGAAAAAACGAATTCTTCGGTATTTAGGACTGGTTTCAAGGATTGGAGCAGAATATCGAGATTAGTTTCGCCTTCCTTTGGTTTTTCTGGCGATTTTTTCGCCGCATCCAGACAATGATTGGCAGCAGCGTCAGCCAAACTATTTTTAGCTCGTTCAATCCAGCACCAGCTAATGCGATCGAATCGGGCAACTAATTGACAAGCACGCTGATAAAAGGGACGTAAACTATCGCTTTTTACCTTCCAGTCTCCCTTAACTTGATTGATGACTAATTGACTGTCTCCGCGAATTTCTAGGCTTTTTAAGCCTAATTCTTGGGCTTTTTCCAATCCAATAATCAATCCCGTGTATTCAGCCTCGTTATTAGTGGCTCTCTCCATATATCTAGTCGTAGTCAAGGAATTGCCTTCGGCTAAAACTATTACCGCTGCACCGGCTGCTCTCCCCGGATTGCCGCGAGAACCACCATCAAAATAGAGAATTGCGGAATTACCGTTTTTTTGAGCTTTTTTATCCATAATTTTCCTCAATAAATCTTGTTATCTCCATTTTTATCCCTTTGACAATTCTAGGCGGTAGCGATTCCGGGATCGGCAAAGCGCACCAGCCAACAATAGCAAGATTTTAGCCGATCGCCGCTACCGAGTAACTTTTTTTCTTCAGGTTATTGATAATTATTTGCAGGTGTCAGCTATACTGAGAACATCAGCCTAGAGTTATATTAATAATATTTCTCAATTAAAAGCCCCATGAGTATAGACAAATTGCCATCGGAAGGAGAGAAAATCTTCCCTCTTAGTGCTTGGGATCGCTGGCAGGTTTACCACCAGCTGCCGTCCCTGAACATTGAATGTAAATGCTTGCTCCATCAGCCTTTACAGGTTCGCATCGCTAGACAGGCTCAACTTTTACAGCTGTGGATTGTCCTGCGGCAGCTAGAGACTTGCCGAGGCTCTTTAATCGGTTGGCTGGAACCCTATTGGCAGGCATAATCCTTGAGAAAAATTAGCAATCTGAGAGTAAAAAGTGAGAAAGTATGTCAAAATCTACAACTACCATGGTTCCCTTTCAAGTGGTCGGTCAATTCCTCGGTTTTGTCCTCAAGGACGGATATAAGGTAAAATACCTGAGAATCAGTGTTGATAAACGAGAATATTGGTTTAAGCCCGAAAAAACACTGCGAGACCACATACCTCTCAATATTGCTCTCCACTCATGGCTAAAAGTGACGGGAGAAAGTAGTCTTTGTTCAAAAAAGGGAAAATTAAAACTTAGGGTACTAGGGATCGAGCATTTATCTGGCGAAAAAACCCCAGAAGTGGCTCCAGTAAAAGCGCAAAAAGCCACCGTCTTAATCTGTCAGAAGTCCGATTGTTGGAAAAATGGCGGTGCGAGAGTCTGCCAAAGGTTAGAGAGTGATTTAGAGGAAAAAGGACTGGGAGAAGCGGTGAATATTAAATTAACCGGCTGTTTAAAACAGTGCAAAAAAGGGCCGAATCTGGTGGTTATGCCCGATAAAAAGCATTATAATCAGGTAGCTCCCCAAGATGTCCCCTCCCTGATCGAGCGGCATTTTGCCACTGCCAAGCAAGGGAATAGCCTATCAGTTTAACTGGCAATTTAATTGGCGATCGCTATTGACAAATGCTCTTTTTTGTGCATCAAAGGGACGAAGTGCCTGAAATTGTAATCAATTAGGGGATAGAAAAAGTCAATTCTTGCCACCGATAATTTATGACTGGTACCACTGCAACCTTGTTAATTTCTTGTCCCGACCAGATTGGTCTGGTGGCGAAAATCGCTAATTTTATCTACGCTAATGGCGGCAATATTATCCACGCTGACCAACACACGGATTTTTCGGCGGGATTGTTTCTGATGCGGATAGAATGGCAATTAGAGGGGTTTAATTTGTCCCGTGCGATGATCGAACCAGCTTTCGCCGCTATTGCCAAACCTTTGCAGGCTAGTTGGTCCTTACATTTTTCCGATACTGTCCCGCGTCTAGCTATTTGGGTGACAAAACAGGATCATTGTCTCCTCGATTTATTATGGCGACAACACGGGGGAGAAATTAGGGCAGAAATTACTTTAATTATTAGCAATCATCCAGAATTACACTCAGTTGCCAATCAATTCGGTATTGAGTTTTATCATATTCCCATTACCGCCGAAACCAAGATTGAACAGGAAGCCAGACAATTAGAGTTACTGCGGGAATACCAGATAGATTTAGTGATTTTAGCTAAATATATGCAGGTTCTCACTCCAGATTTTATTAACTTTTTCCCCAATATTATCAATATTCATCATTCTTTTTTACCGGCTTTTGCCGGAGCTAATCCCTATCAACGGGCCTACGATCGAGGGGTAAAAATTATTGGAGCCACCGCCCATTATATCACTGCCGATCTCGATCAGGGGCCAATTATCGAGCAGGATGTGGTCAGAGTTAGCCATCGCGATACCGTAGGAGATTTAATTCGTCAAGGTAAGGATTTAGAAAGGGTGGTGTTAGCGCGAGCGGTACGTTTACACTTGCAAAATCGCGTTTTGGTTTACGCTAATCGCACGGTAGTGTTCGCTTAAGGTTGCTAGGGTAAGCTCATCTAAAATGGGATAAGATGTACTTGACAAAAAAGAGAGCATTGAAGGCTAAAAATTAGGAAGTATCGGCGCGATTGACTAAAATAGCAATAGACCAGATCAGAAGGAAAAAATTATCTATGGCAACTACATCCGAAGACGTATGGCGACTCTTAGCCGAATTAACTGCCGCTCAAAAAGAAACTGACAAACAACTCAAGGAAGTCAGTCAACAACAGAAGGAAAACGCCCAACAACTAAAGGAAACTGACAAACAACTCAAAGAACTGGGCAAACAAATTGGGGGACTCGGTGCCAAATTCGGCAGCTTTACCGAAGGACTTGCCCTTCCCTCAATGGAAACAATTCTCAGACAACGCTTTGGTATGGAAGTTATCAGTCCCAGTGTGCGCGCCAGTAAAGAAGGACAACACCTAGAAATTGATGTTCTTGCCTATACCAATGGTGAGCTAAATACTGCTTATATCGTTGAGGTTAAAAGTCATGCTAGACAGGAAGATATTACTCAATTAAAAAGTATTTTGCAACGGTTTCGCCGCTTTTTTCCTGAACACAAAGATAAAAAACTCTATGGTATATTAGCAGCGGTTGATTTATCCCCGGAATTACGGGAAAAAATTCTGCAAGAAGGGCTTTATGTGGCTCGGATTCATGACCAAGTATTTGAATTAGATATTCCCGATAATTTTCCACCTCAAACCTATTAAAAATTTAGATGTGATCGCTATATCTTCCCCAAAGGCAGAAACACTCTCTTCTTCATGAATCGGCAAAATTTAGTAAAATAGTAATAGACCAAATCAGAGAGAAAAAATTATCTATGGCAACTACATCCGAAGACGTATGGCGACTCTTAGCCGAATTAACTGCCGCTCAAAAAGAAACTGACCGACAACTCAAGGAAGTTAGTCAACAACAGAAGGAGACTGAACTACTATTGAAGGAAGTTAGTCAACAACAGAAGGAAAACGCCCAACAACAGAAGAAAACTGACAAACAACTCAAAGATCTGGGCAAACAAATTGGGGGACTTGGTGCCAAATTCGGCAGCTTTACCGAAGGACTTGCCCTTCCTTCAATGGAAACAATTCTCAGACAACGCTTTGGTATGGAAGTTATCAGTCCCAGTGTCCGAGTCAGTAAAGAAGGACAACACCTAGAAATTGATGTTCTTGCCTATACCAATGGTGAGCTAAATACTGCTTATATCGTTGAGGTTAAAAGTCATGCTAGACAGGAAGATATTACTCAATTAAAAAGTATTTTGCCACGGTTTCGCCGCTTTTTTCCTGAACACAAAGATAAAAAACTCTATGGCATATTAGCAGCCGTTGATTTATCCCCGGAATTACGGGAAAAAATTCTGCAAGAAGGGCTTTATGTGGCTCGGATTCATGACCAAGTATTTGAATTAGATATTCCCGATAATTTTCAAGCTCAAACTTATTAAATAACCCTGCCCTAGGAAAAACTTTTTCAGTAAGCTTTATTGTAATTGTCCGCGCAGAGCATAACGATCTTTTTCTAAACCGAAAGCGAAGAGAAAAGAATGGCGTATAGTGGGGTTAGAGAGAGTAAAAAAGAGAAAGAGAGCAATAATAGCTAATCCTGACGATAAACTAAACATAGTTTCGTAGGAAATTGCTAAAACCCCCAGAATTGGACCGGCTAAGGCTGTTCCCACATCAAAACCGCCGATACAGATAGAATAGGCCCGGCCGCGTTCTTGGGGCCCAGAGCGATCGGAGATTAAAGCCAGTAACATAGGGAATAAAATCCCCCCTCCCGTACCTTCGAGGATAGCGGCTAAAATTAAAGCGGAGGAAGATCGGGCAGAAGATAGAACCAACATGGATAAACCATAGCAAAAAACGCTAATAGTGATGAATAAACCCCGTCCATAGCGATCACTGGCTCCTCCCGACAAAATCCGTCCGATTACGCCCGATAGTGCCGCATAACTGTAGAATAGACCGGCACTGAAAGGGATCTGATTTTCGAGGAGAAACAGGGGTAAAAAAGCGACTAAACCGCCGAATAAAGTACCGACCAATAGAAAAACTAAGGTAGGGACTAAAAAAGCCCGCTCTTGACATAATGCCCAAAAACTGCGCTCAATTGTCTGATTTTCTGCCTTCATTTGGGCTAATTTTTTCTTGAAGTCTGGTTCTTGAATGGAGAAACCCAAGAGAAAGGTGATCGCTCCTGAAGCGGCGGAAACTAGAAATAAACCGTTATAACCGATCGATTCGTAGAGATAACTGCCTAAAGCTGGACCAATTCCCATGCCTATGGGTGCAGTTAAGCTCATATAACCAATTATCTCTCCCCGTTGACGAACCGGCGAAAAATCCACCACTAGGGTACTGTAACCGGTGGTAAAAGCGGCGATACTGAGACCATGGTAGGCGCGAACGACGAATAAAGAGGAAAGATCGCGAAAAAATAGATAACCGAGGGGTGCGGTAGCGGCGACAATAGTTCCAAATAAAACCACTAATTTGCGACTGCGGCGATCGACTAAATTGCCTAACCAACTGCGCGATAAAATTAAACCGATGGCAAAGGCCCCCATGACAAAACCGATATCTTGTTTGCTACCGCCTAGGGATTTAATATAGGTGGGGAGAGTGGGGACAAGAGTGGTGATACTTGTCCAGAAAAACAGCGCCGTGACGAAGAGGAAGAGTAGTTGACGACGCGTCTCGGCAGTAACCGATCGAAAAGTTTTGAAAGCGTTCACAACAGCGACCGTCACAGGCAACAAAAAGACCCGGAGATCACGCCAGTCACAAGCATCCCGTATTGCTGCTACCTTCCGGTCCTGACAAGGTTAAGGCGTTGCGATCGCATGAGTCCGAGTCTTTTTTATCATAACATCTTTTTCGGGGATACGGGCATTTTTTTCCGGAGAATCTCCTCTCAATCTAGACTGTGAACGGAAATTTCCTCAACGAGGGGGTTTTTGCAATTGTTGTTGTAGAGAAGTTTCCGGTTCGATCGCCAATCCGCTAAACTGTCGGACTAAGAGTGAAGGACTCTCCCTAGAATCGGCAGCGAGGAAAAATAACCAACGGCTGCCGGGGGTGAGTTGTTCGATGGAATTGAAGTTACTTGTCAACCAAATTACAGGTAAATTAGGCAGATTAGCATTTTTTTGACTAGCTTTTGCCTCTATACCAGCTAAAGTTTCTAAAATGCTCCTCTCCCCCTGAATTAAACCCGTTTCACCCGTCCAGAGTTTCACATTTAATTGCCGACGATGGGCATAAAAATAGAGGGAAGCAGCGGCAATAATCGCCCGTTCAAAACTGTCTTCTTGCCAATCACAGAGGGTATCGAGACAGATAATCACTTCCTGTCCTCCCGTTAACACTTCTAATTCCCGAATTTGAAATTCTCCCAAACGGGCGCTAGTTTTCCAGTGAATTAAACGGGTAGAATCACCGTAGCGATATTGTCTCAGGTTACGGGTAAGTCCTTGATTAGCCCTTTGATAATAGCGATTATTTTCTAATTTTTGTTCCATCTCTTGACCGAGGGAATCGATCAGGGGACATTGTTGTAAGGGTAAAATTTGGGGATAAACTAAAGCTTTAGCCGCTGCTTGATGACAACGACGACACCAAAATAAACCGAGAGGGGCTGCTGTTCTTAATTGTACTTCTTGCCATTGATAAACACCCCGTTTGCTGGTGGGTAAATAATAAGTCCAACGATGGCAACTTTTGGAGGCAATCGCTTCTATTGGGGTTATTTTTGGCTGATCGAGAACTATAGGCAGGATATCTGTCACTTCTAACAGATTTATCGGCTGATTGCTCGTATTTTCTATTTCTAGGCTAATACTAAGATCGTCTCCCGCACTCACGGGTACAATGGCAAGACGACGCACTTTCAGGGGAAGAAGGGAACGACGGGGTAAAATTATCGATAAAATTAAAACAGCGCTCGTCGTGCCACAGATAGCATACAACCATCCCGCCATGGTATTGGTCGCAGCTCCGAAAAAACAGAGGGTAATGCCAATGATTACCCCACCACCGTAAGCGGGTAAAATACCGCGTTCTTCTAACCAAGTTTTCATAGAGTTTAGTGGTTTTGTCGTCTTTGCTAGAAAGCTAAAAATCAGGCCCACATCTCTATAATTCCCCCAAAAGCCCTCTGATCAGCGAAGGGAGTCCTATCCCTTGCCACTATTGTTATTTTTCTTAACAAAACTTAACAATTGATGGCAAAATTTTGCTTGCTTTTGTCGGCAGATTTTGGGATAATATTTTTAAAAGAGTTTATTCATAATGGTAGTCTGAGTATTCAAATTTTAACACGACCATCCCATTATAAGACAATTATAACCCAAGCCGCCGCCAAAGTCAAGCGCTCACTCCTAATTATTTGTCGCCTGAAACTTCTAATTCCGTGGTCGGTGGGGGGTTGGGGATATTAGTTAAAATAACAAAGGTTGAAAACCGTGTTTGCGGGAAGCTGCGCCGATTTGTTCCATTTTAGGGACGGTAATTTGATTGCGTCCCCAGGAAAAATTAGTTTGCCAACCCTCCAACTCTAATAAAATCGCCTCAGCAAAACAGGCAAACATTTGACGAGAGGGAATATCCATATTGACGATTTTCATAATTTTCCAGTCAATATCGAGGGAATGCTCGACAATGCCGCCCTTAATCACCGAAATATCGGGGGCATTTAATACCATGCCTAAATTTTTCGGATAACCACCATCAATAATAATGCAGGGGCGCTTGAGTTTATCTAGATCAATTTCCACCCCTTTAGGCATACTAGCCACCCAAACAATGATATCAGCAAGGGGTAAAGCCTCCTCTAGGGGGAGAATTTTACCGCGTGCTAACTCCTCTTGGAGAGATTGTAAACGCTCTTGATTGCGTGCCACATAAATTAGTTCTTTTGTATCAGTTTTTTCATTTAACCAACGACAAACGGCGCTGCCGATATCTCCGGTTGCCCCGCAAACCACAACGGTAGATTGAGCTAAATCGATGCCCATTTTTTCAGCGAGGGTTTCCACCTGAGTGCAGATGACGTAAGCGGTGTGGGTGTTACCGGTGGTAAAACGGCCAAAATCTAGCTCGATATTCCGCACCTGTCGATTATCTTTGAGATTAAATTCCTCGAAAATAATTGAAGAAAAACCACCGAGTGCGGTGATGTTGATATCACTTTTTTGAGCGAGTGCCATGGCATTTAGCACCTTACGAATAGCAGACTTTACCCAACGATTCGACAACATCTCCGGTAAAAAACAGGATTCGATATATTTGCCTCTGATGGTTTGCCCCGTGATGCTGGTGACATGAAAATCATCGACAATTTGCGGGGGGGCAGCACACCAAAAATCTAATCCCTGGTTAGCATATTCAGGATAACCTAGATCGTCGGCGACCGATTGGGCGTGTTCTAAACTGGTAAGATGACCTATAAGACCAAACATTGATTGTTCTTTCGTTAGACTAGATGGCACTAGATAAAAATTAGGATATTGCTAAGAAATCGTTAAGACTCTTAAATATATTACACAAAAGCGCCGCTCTGTGTTGAGCGGCAGCAGGGCGAAAAAAAGAAATCTAGACGCGCAAGCTTTAGACGGCAGTTAATCCGTAGGCAGACATTCGCATAATATCACGGGTGCTGAAACCAATATTGCTTAAAGCTTCCCCGTAGCTAATCATAAAGTCTTCCACGAGGGCCTCTTTTTCCATACCGAGGACGCGAGCATCATCCTCGACTTGATTGAGCATTCTCCAGACAATGGGCAGATTAGCGCGATTTGCGGCTTCTAATTCCTCTTTAGCGGTTTCAAAGTTCGCTTTTAGCCATTCTTCGCCAAAATTGAGATGTAAATATTCGTCTTTAACTACGCCTTCAGTAATTTTACGGGCAAAAGGATCAGCAACAGGAATATAAATATTATAGGCAGCGATCGCAAAAGCTTCGATAATCAAAGATTGGATCAATAAACAGGTAACGATTTTACCTTCTGCGTAGGCAATTTGGAAGTTATTGTGCAGAGAGGAAAAGAATTCTTTGGCATAATCCATATCAGGAGTGATTTTCAAATTTTGGCCGCAAGCTTGAAAACCTTTCATGTGACGGTTTTCCATTTTTGCCAAACGGTGTAACTCTTCTTTGTTATCGGCGAGGATGTCTGCTAATTGAATATAATTGCTATTGGCCTCGTATTCGCCTTCAATAACGATGGCATTAATGCGACTATAGGCTGATTTATAGGTTTCGCTAGTGAAATCAAGCTCTAATGGTACAGCAAGCTCTGGCATAAACTCGATTGACTCCTATTTCTGACGAGATTTTTCCGACGTTCTTTCCAGTCTAGGGTAAGCTTTCTAGATGGAGTTATCTTTTTACGAGTCTAGCTCGATCGGTCTTTTTTGTATAGCTTGCCCTGAGAGGCAATCCCTTCTCAAGAGAGGAGATTGCTGGCTGTTTGCTCAAACCGTGGCTAAAGATTTCCAGCGCTCGGCCTGTTGTAAGATCGCTTTGGCTGCCTGTTTACCCGATAAAGTGGCTCCTTCCATGCTATCAATGTAATCCTGTTGGGTATAACTACCGGCAAGGAAAAAGTTAGCAATAGGAGTCGCTTGCGAGGGACGATAGACATCCATCCCCGGTGCTTCCCGATAGAGACTTTGTGCTAATTTCACCACACTAAACCAAGTCATATTTAACTCCCGCGAGGAGGGAAATAACTGATGGACTTGCGCTAAAACGTGCTGGGCGATATCTTCATTTTTAGCTTTAATAAAAGGATCCCCGGGGGTTAAAACTAACTGTAATAAAGAACCTTCTCCGGGGCGATAATAATCCCTAGGACTGGTGAGAGCAAGATCTGCAAAACAGGAAAAATCCGCTTGGTGGGTGTACAAAAGATTGTCAATTCCCACCGCTTTTTGCAGTTGTCGCCGTTTTTCGGCATCATTTAATTCCGTCACCCAACCGTCAAAACGCAATTGTACCGTAGCGACGGGGACGGCTTCTAGTCGGAAAATATTGTCAAAAATCGGCATTTTTCGCCAATCTTGGGGAATAAGACGCTGAATACCGGGGACATCACCAGCGCAAACATAGGCATCTGCGGTGATAGTTTCTGTGGTTTCTCCGTTAGCGACGATCATGCCATTAACTTGCAGATTTTCGCCCTCTCCAGAATAGAGAATTTCCCGCACTTGACGACGGGTAGAGATTTTGGTGTCCCGGGCTTCCAGATAGTTAATAATCGGTTTATGTAGGTATTCGTGGGGGGAACCTTCCAACATCCGCAGGACGGAAGCTTCGGTTTTAGCGGCAAAAAATTGGAAAATCGTCAGCATACAACGGGCTGAGATATTTTCCGTATCGATAAATCCTAACGCATAGGCGATCGGATTCCACATTTTTTTTAAACTGCCTTCATTACCGCCATGGCTACGAAACCAATCGGCAAAGCTAATCGAGTCCAGATCCCGAATCGTTTTCATCGCTCCTTGAAAGTCTATCAGACCGCGGACGATGGGACTTGTACCTAATGCCAGAGAATTAAAGATTTTATCGGCTGCTGAGAGTTGGGAGGAGGTAAAAAAGGCTTTTAAACCGTTAAAAGGCGCACCTGCGGCGAAACGGAAGTCTAATTCGCCGATTTTTCCCCCTTCGTTGATAAAAGTGTGGGTGTGTTCTTTGAGCAGTAGGGATTGAAAAGCGCCCACTTTTTTCATTAACTCAAAAAGATTATAGTAACAACCAAAAAAGACGTGCAAGCCCATCTCGATGTGATTACCGTCCGCATCTACCCAACTACCGACTTTTCCCCCGACAAAGGGACGAGATTCTAAGATTTCTACTGTACAGCCCGCATCGACCAGATCGATAGCTGTTGCCATTCCCGCTAATCCTGCACCAACGATCACCACTCGCATTTGTCAAGTTCCTGTTACAATTTTTCACTAAATCTTTATTTTACCCGATCGATCTGTTGTTTCTCGCTGGCGATTTTTTCAGGGTCACTTGAGAGCGTGGCAGAATAATTGAGAGTTGCACTAGGGAGAAGTCATTTTGAAGCGATCGCTAGATGGGAGACAGGGATTAATTATTGTCACTATTATTTGGATATTGGGGATATTAGTCGATAGATTCTGGTTTAGTCTCGATCATACCATTCCTGCTTGGGATCAGGCCGATTATCTCAACGGTGGGATTATCTATACCCAAGCTTTCCAAAATCCGCGCTGGTTTGACGGGGATTGGTGGCGCAGTTTATGGCTAATGTCCCCGAAAATTCCCCCTTTAACCTATCTTTTAACGATTCCCTTCTTTAATCTCTTTGGTATTAGTCTTGACGCGGGTATGTGGGTAATGGCTATCTATAGCGCCCTACTGCTCTTTTCTGTGTACGGATTGGGAATTATCCTCTTTAATGGGACTGTGGCTTTATGGGCGGTCTTAATCTGTCAATTTCTCCCGGGTTTATACTATTATCGCCTCGAATATCTCTTAGATTTTCCCTTAGCGGCAATTGTAACGTTTTCTTACTTCTGCTTGACATGGTGGCGATTTAGTGGTCAAGGCTGGCTAAAAGCGATCGCTTTCGGGATTTCTTTCGGTTTGGGGATGTTAGTCAAACAAACCGCCCTATTTTTCCTCTTTTTACCGATTTTGTGGGTATTGGGCGAAAATCTCCGGCGAAAACGTTGGGGTAATCTAGCGCAATTAATGCTCAGTTTTCTCACGGCAGCATTGTTAATGTTTCCCTGGTATCGGACGAATTGGTTATTAATGTTAACTGCGGGCAAACGTGCCACGGTAGATTCGGCGATTTTGGAGGGAGATCCCCCTCTTACCAGTCCTGATGCCTGGACATTTTACGCCCAAGTTTTACCCTATTTTCTTTCTTGGGTGTTGTTATTAGTTCCCCTGGTGGGATTATTAATCTCCTTACGTCATAGAAAAACCGAAGATAAGGTTAATCGTCCTGTGTGGATTTGGTTAGGAGTTTTTCTGCTGGGGGGATATCTATTATCATCCCTCAATATCAATAAAGATGCTCGTTATATCTTGCCGCTTTTACCGACTTTATCCTTAATTTTATCCGTTGGTTTATTATCTTGGCGCGGTCGTTTTGCCCCCAGTATCCGTTGGGGAACGATAACTATTGCCGCTATGCTCACCAGCTTAAATTTATTCCCCTTGGGGGGAGAGCTAATTACTAACGTTTTCAGTCCCGAATTACAACACCATCCCTATTTAAAAACCGGCTGGCAACAGGAAGAAGTAGTTAAAGAGATTCTAGCCGATTCTCCCTATCTTCGCAGCACTCTAGGGGTTTTACCTTCCACCCCCGAATTAAATCAACATACTTTCTCTTTCTACGGTGGTAAAAATAATTCACAGGTTGCCGGCAGACAGGTGGGAGTTCGGGAAGAAGATATCGAAAAGGATGTCAATTCTTTAGATTGGTTTTTAACTAAAACTGGTGAACAGGGTTCTGTCCCCGATGTCCAGAAAAAAATTGTTAATCGAGTCGCCACCGGGCCAGATTTCCAAGTGGAGAAAACTTGGCAGCTACCGGATGATAGTACCCTTTCCCTACACCGTAAAATAGACCCCTCCGTCACGGTTAAACCCCTTGAAACTGCGCCAAAACAGGTGGAATTAAGAGAGATTGCCATTGCCGAAAAAGCTTCTCCTAATCAACCCATTCCCGTGGTTTACAAATGGGCAGGAGACTGGCAACAATTAAAGTCAGGGATAGTGATTTTAACCTGGCAAGAAGTGAACGGTAAGGATTATTGGATGCACGATCACGCTATTGCTATGGGGGAATTAATGGCAGAAAAATTAACTCCAGAAGAGCAACAAAAGGGTTTTGAAGTTACTGAAAAAACCGCCATGCAGTCGGCAGCAACCCCCGGAGTTTATCGCTTATCTGCTGTCTATCTCAATCGGGAAACCGGGGAAACCTATCCGATTAAAACTAATGCTCAAATTACCATCGAGCCTCAAGTCTCCAAGTTAGCAACGCCCGAATTAGATTTAGTGACCCAATTGCGCTTAAAGTCTGCTAATATTGGTCAAGGATTAAAGGGTATTGAACCAATTTTTGAGTTAACTAATCGTATCAATCAATACGATTCTATTCAGGATTATGTGCTGCAAGCAGACAAGGCTTTTTCCTATCGTTTACAGCAACAAAATCCCCCCGATAAATTATCTTTAGCCTACGGATTAGCAATTTCTAAGGTACTACAACAGGATGTGGCAGGGGCAATAAAAGCCACCGAGGAAATGATTAAAATTGACCCCCATAATCCCTATCATTATGCTTATCAAGGTTTTATTTATCTCTACGATTGGCAACCGCAAGCAGCCCAAAAAGTCTTAGATAAAGCTAGACAATTAAATCCCGATAGTGAGGAAATTAAGACTTTAAATGCAGTGGCTGCCTTGATGGGGGGAAATCTCGTTAAAGCTTGGCAATTATGGCAGTCAAATTAAAATAGAGTGGGAGATGGGGAAAAGGGAGGCTTACAAGGCTTCACCCCAACCTACGTTCATCTTATATTTAATTCCACCCACCTACCTAAAAGGAGAATCTGATGTTCAAACTCGATACTTGCTGTACCCTCGTACCCTACTTTGAAGTACAAGAAGGAAAAATTGCTGCGTTTAAGGAACTAGGACTCAAGTTCGTTGAGAGAACCCGCACCGAAGATGGCTGTATCCATTATGCTTTTTCCTTTAGCGGCAATATTGTTCATTGCCGCGAGGGTTACGTCGATGCTTCCGCAGTTCTTGCTCACCTGCAAAACGTCGGGGAATTGCTAGACAAACTTCTCAAAATCGCCAAGATTATTCGCCTAGAAGTTCACGCTCCCGCTTCCGAAATCGAAAAGCTGCGGGAGCCGTTGGCTTCTCTTAACCCTCAGTTCTTCATTCTCGACGAAGGTATTCGCCGCACCAGCGAAGCTTAATCAATTAGCCTAATTGTACTCCATTATCCCTAGATTCTGGCATCTTCAAGCAACTTGAAAACAACAAAAAAGCACCCCCTCGCGGGAGTGCCTTTTCGTTCAGACTAGGAATTAACCATTGATAGCAGGAGCAATCAGAGCTACAGGAGCTTGTTCACCACTAGCTAAGTCTAAGGGGAAGTTGTGAGCGTTGCGCTCGTGCATTACTTCCATACCGATACCAGCGCGGTTTAATACATCGGCCCAAGTACCAATTACACGACCTTGAGAATCGAGAATCGACTGGTTGAAGTTGAAACCGTTGAGGTTGAACGCCATGGTGCTAACACCCATTGCCGTAAACCAGATACCGATTACCGGCCATGCACCCAAGAAGAAATCGAAGTGTCGGGAGCGCCGTCCTACAGACCGCGCTCCAGAACACAACGGACAGGCACTGAACTGCTGGCAAAGCTTGATAGTAGGATCAATATCATGAATTGATCCTACAGAACGATCTATACCCCGTTAAAACCCGTGTCAAGGGGGCGATAAGGGAGCGGGGAGAAAAAAGCTGATTACTGATTACTGACTCCCCAAAAGCAAAACTTCCTATCTCACCATTGAGATCACGGCTGTAACAACTCCCTTGGATCGGTGACTTCCCCTTTAATCGCTGCCGCTACCACCATCGCCGGACTCATCAACAAAGTACGCCCGGAAGCGGAACCTTGACGACCTTTAAAGTTACGATTGGAGGAGGAGGCGCTGATCTGATCTCCCTGCAATTTATCGGGATTCATGGCTAAACACATGGAACAGCCCGCCTCGCGCCATTCAAAGCCCGATGCTAGGAAAATTTGGTCTAATCCTTCCGCTTCCGCCTGTTTTTTGACTCTTTCGGAACCGGGGACGATAAAAGCTTTCACATTGGGGGCAACACGATGACCTTGGGCAAATTTGGCCGCTTCGCGCAGATCACTGATCCGGCCGTTAGTACAGCTACCGACGAAGCAGACATCGATTTTTGTGCCTTTAATCGGGGTGCCGGGGGTGAGTTTCATGTATTGATAGGCTTCCTCTGCGATCGCTCTTTCACTTTCTGGTAAACTCTCGGAAGTGGGAATGACTTCGTTAACCCCGATTCCTTGGCCGGGAGTGATCCCCCAAGTAACTGTGGGTTCGATTTCACTGGCATCGAAGACCACTACATCGTCATAAACCGCATCGGCATCGCTTTTAATGCTTTCCCACCAATTAACCGCACTTTCCCAGTCTTTAGGCGCAAAATCACGACCTTTGAGGTAATCGTAGGTGATCTGATCGGGGTTGATATAACCACATCGGGCCCCACCTTCGATCGCCATGTTACAAATCGTCATTCTTTCTTCCATGAACATCCGTTCAATTGTACTACCAGCGTACTCATAGGCGTAACCAACACCGCCTTTAACGCCCAATTGACGAATAATATGGAGAATTGCATCTTTAGCATAGACACCGGGGTTTAAATCGCCGTTTACCTCCACTCGACGCACTTTTAATTTCGATAGGGATAGGGTTTGGGTAGCAAGAACATCGCGCACTTGGGAAGTTCCGATACCAAAAGCGATCGCCCCAAAAGCGCCGTGGGTGGAGGTGTGGGAGTCACCACAGGCGATCGTCATCCCCGGTTGGGTTAGACCCCGTTCGGGAGCGATCACATGAACTATGCCCTGATTGCCGGAACCGATGCCGTAGAAAGGAATATCATTGGTTTGAACATTAGTTTCGATCGCCCGGATCATTTCCTCGGCCAAATCGTCAAGGAAAGGACGCGCCTGATTTTCGGTGGGGACGATGTGATCGACGGTGGCAATAGTCCGTCCTGGAAATAATACTTTTAAACCCCTTTCTCTCAGCATCGAAAAAGCTTGCGGACTGGTGACTTCATGGACTAGATGCAGTCCGATAAATAATTGTGTCTGTCCACTGGGAAGAATCTTAACCGTGTGTGCGTCCCAGACTTTATCGAATAACGTTCTTGCGCTCATTGACCTTGGAATGATAGTCATCTCCCTAATCATATCAGCTAACCTGATCCGATAAATATTAATTTTTTCTTTTCTCTTGGTTAGTAGGGATAATAGGTAAATAGCTCTGTTTTTGCCAGAGATTAAAACCATCAGTTTTTGAGTGAAATAAACGACTTTCGCTAATAACTATTTGAGTAATTCCTTCTGCTCCTTACCCCCCGATCCCTATAATTTTTCAAGAGGATTTAGCATAACATTTTCTAGGTTTGACTAACCCCTCAGTCCATAGCAAAAAAATTTTATTCTTTTCTTGTCACTGATAAATTATGCTCGCTAACTTTCTTGTTCAGATAAATTTCTCCGAGAACAATTAATCCTAGAATCAGAGGTAAACTCAGCCATGCTCCTAGGATTCCTAAGTAGTTAATACTCAGAGCAATCAGGAGAGTTATCCCCATATAAATAATCGCTACTTGTGGATGAGACCAGCCAGACTTTTGTAATCTTTGATAAAGGTGACTGCGGTGAGCTTGGAAGATATTTTCCTTTCTTATTAATCGACAAATAAGGGTATAAATAGCATCACCAATCAGAGGTAAAGTGATAGTTAAAGCTGACCAAGCTTGACTTTGATTGCCCTGGTTATTAAGTAAAACCATAGCGACAATTGCCCCTAAACTGGTGCTACCCACATCACCCATAAAAATTTTCGCTGGCGACCAATTCCAGAGGAGAAAACCGCCTAAAGCTGCCACTAAAAGCCATAAAATTGGTTGCTGAAAATAGAGAGCGAGAAATCCTAATTGTACCGCCGTACAGCCAGCCACCAAGCCATCGAGACCATCCATAAAATTATAAAAATTAATGATCGCGGTCAGGCCGATAATTGTGAGAATAATAGCCAAAATTTTGCCGACAAAACCTAAATCTAATAGCCACGATTGGGGAAAAGCACCGAAAAAAGTGACCGCAACACTAGCGGAGGATAACTGCACTAAATAGCGAATACTAGAGGGAATACCGCGACGATCATCGAGAAGGCCGATAATAATTAAAGGAGTCAGGGACAACCACAGGGGAATGAGAGGTAGGGAAGGAGGAAGGAGAAAATAACTGAGGCCGCTGGTCAGAGCAAAAGCGACAACAAAACCGAGTCCACCCCCCCTAGGTGTGGGTTGACTATGGCTGCTACGCTCATTGGGAATATCTAACAATTGTTGACTAAAACGTTGTTTAATCAGGGCAACCACCAGAAAACTAATCAGAAAACTGATGACTGACAGTAGGGATAATAACATAGGGATTTTCGCACTCAGATTAATTATCGATCCTACGTTGTTCGGTGACAAAAAGTGCCAATTCAAAAGCAAAGGCGCTCCGGGGTTTGGGGGATATGAGTAGAAATTTTAGGTTTAACCTACTCTCGATCGCTTTTTACCTGACTGATGCGACGAACGTTTAAAACATCGATCATCAGCTTAATTTGACTAACACAGCGTTCAAATTGTTGCAGGTCTTTTACTTCAATTTTCAGGGAAATTAAAGCGGGTTTACCGAAATTAGTCTTAACTCCGGCATTGCGAACGTTAATATTTTGGTCACTTAAACGAGAGAGAATATCTTTTAAAACCCCGACGCGATCGATCACTTCAATCTGAATATTTACCGGATAAGTTTGATAACGTCCCTGCTCATCTATAGGGTTCCAACTAACAGGAATTAAGCGTTCAGCTTCGGCTTTTTCCACATTCGAGCAGCCCTGACGGTGAATAACAATGCCTTCCCCCGCATGGGCAACTATACCGGTAATATTTTCTCCGGGTAAAGGACAACAACAACCGGCCAAACGATAGACTAATCCCTCCACACCGGCGATCGGTGATTTACTAACGGGTAAAGCCCTTTGAACGGGAGAAGGTGGTAGAATCAATTGGGAATCAGTCAGGACATCGGGCGGATTTTTGACCGTTAAAATTTCCTGTTGATTTTTAACTGTTTCTTGCAGACGATTAACCACATTTTTTAGGGTAACTTCGCCGTAACCTAAGGCCGCCAATAAATCATCTACTGCCACATAATTGCACTGTTTAGCCACCGATTGCATTCGTTCTGATTTCAGCAGGGCATCGAAGCCAGTTTTACCCAATTCTTTCTCTAATAAATCACGACCTCGGCTAATATTTTCTTCTCGTCGCGATTTTTTGTACCATTGCCGGATGCGATTTCTGGCGCTAGGAGTAACGACAAAATTTAACCAATCTAAACTAGGGTGACTATGCTTGCTGGTGAGAATTTCCACCAGATCACCATTTTGCAAGGGAGCATCAAGAACTGACCATTTACCATTAATTCTTGCCCCTTTCATCTGATTACCTACTTCGCTATGAATATGATAGGCAAAATCTACCGGTGTCGCACCTTGGGCGAGGGCCACCACATCACCTTTGGGGGTGAAAACATAGATATCTTCTTCAAAGAAATTATTTTTCAGACCATCCATGTATTCTTGGCCATCTTTCAGGTCTTTTTGCCAGTCGAGAAGATTACGCAGCCAAGAGAATTTTTCATCAGCGGCGGTTAAAGTTGTTTGACTAGAACCGGTTTCTTTATACTTCCAATGGGCTGCAATCCCGTATTCAGCAACATGGTGCATTTCTAGGGTGCGAATCTGCACTTCTAGGGGACGGGCATTTAAACCAACAACGGTGGTATGGAGGGATTGATAACGGTTAGCTTTTGGTAAACCGATATAGTCTTTAAAACGGTTAGGAATCGGAGTAAATTGGTCGTGAACTACGGCTAAACAACGATAACATTCCTCTTTGGTTTCGACGATAATGCGGACGGCGGCTATATCATAAATCTGCTCGAATTCTTTGCCTTGATTGTGCATTTTATGATAGATGCCGTAGAGATGTTTGGGGCGACCCTGTAAATCAAGAACTTTTATGCCAATTTCTTGCAATTTTTCCCGCAATGTGTTAGTGACAGTTTCGATGCGGGCCTCTCGATCGATACGTTTTTCCGATACCAATAACTGCACAGTGCGATAAGCATCGGGTTCGAGGTATTTAAAGCATAAATCCTCTAATTCCCATTTAAATCTGCCAATCCCTAAACGGTTAGCCAAGGGAGCAAAGATTTCTCTAGTTTCGAGGGCGATGCGTTGCTGCTGTTGCGGGGTAAGGTGTTCGAGGGTTTGCATATTGTGCAGGCGATCGGCTAATTTTACCACGATGACGCGGATATCTTGAGCCATCGCCAGGAACATTCGGCGAAAATTCTCCGCTTGCCGTTCAGTTTTGCTAGAAAAGTTGAATTTGGAGAGTTTTGTCACCGCTTCCACCAAATTACGCACCTCAACACCGAATCTAGCCTCGATTTCTTCGGGGGTGACTTCCGTATCTTCCACCACATCGTGAAGGAATCCGGCTGCGATCATTGCCCCATCACCCCCCAGATCCCGCAGTAATCCCGCTACGGCTATAGGATGGGCGATATAGGGTTCCCCGGATTTGCGATACTGGCCCTCGTGGAGTTTGTGGGCGAAATTAAAAGCCTTGCAGATTAAATCGATATCGGGATTCTGGGGGTCGTTTTCGTAGGTAATTAGGCATTCTTTCAGCCAATCGGGTAAAACTAACGCTTTTTTCGGTTCCGTGGCCCGGGGAAGGACGGTGAGGGTTTCTGGTTGGATGGCAGTGATGGCGTTCATGGTTAGATCGGGGGGATAATAGGGACGAGAGGGGGGGGAGACGGATAACTAGAAAATTATTAGGCCGAAGGGATGCCAGATTGCTTAACTCTCTAACACTGGAATCGGATCGATCGGCGAAAAGGGCGGGATTCTTTTAAGTTTTTGTCTCTGCTCGGGAGGAGGACTTGCCACCGTGATGGCAAATCGTTAATCTTATGTAACAAATTCTAACGCGCTTTGTATTGGATGCTACCGACAAATTACCATCAAGCCTACAAATCTTTGTTAAGAAAACTGGAGGATTTCAGTCTTGCCCTTCTGGATGGGGACGCTTCCACGGGGTTACAATCTTTTCAAGCTTTACAAACCTGTCTAGAAGGGGAGATATTGTCACTAAATGATGACAATTTAAGCCCAGAGGTGGCTAATCGTTGGCGCGCGGTCCAGACGGAACTATATCGATCCTGGCGATTGCTGGAGACGGACTGGTTATTTTTGGCCTCAGCGCGGCAAGGACGGGAGAAACGTTTACAGATAATTAGCGATCGAGTGGCGACTTTAAAGGGGTATTGTCGGGTTTTGTTAGGGGAAGTTGTCGATTAGTGATTAAATGCTCGATCGCCGTTTGTGTGGCATACTTGACCCTAAGTAGGTAGGCGTTAAAAATTATCAGATCCCCCCGCCTATCGGCACCCCCCTTATCAAGGGGGGCAGGGGGGATCAGAGGCAAAATCTATCTTCGATTTAATTATAACTACTTACTTAAGTCCTAACTTTTATCGTTACCGATCGCGTCATGTTGGAAATTAAAGACCTAAAAATTGCCTACCCGACAGAATTAAGTTCTCCCTCTTGGGCGATCGATGGGGTATCTTTTAGTATAGGCAAAGGGGAAACTTTGGGATTAGTGGGTGAATCTGGTTGTGGAAAATCGACCATCGGTAAGGCTATTTTAAGGTTATTACCCAATCGCACTCACGTGGAAGGTGAGATTATCTTTGAAGAGCGATCGCTTTTATCTTTATCTAGCAAACAGTTAGAAAAGTTTCGCGGGGAAGCGGTGGGATTAGTCTTTCAAGATCCGATGACGCGACTGGATCCGCTGATGACTATTGGCGATCATTGTGTGGAAACTTTGCAAGCTCATCGAGGAAATTTAACCTATCGTCAAGCTAAAAGTCAAGCTTGTACTGTCCTAGAAAAAGTCAAAATTCCTGCTAATCGTTGGTCTCAATATCCTCACGAGTTTAGCGGGGGAATGCGGCAAAGAGTGGCCATTGCTTTAGCTTTATTATTAAACCCTAAGTTAATTATTGCCGATGAACCTACCACCAGTTTAGATGTGACAGTTTCGGCGGAAATTCTGCGGGAATTAAAGCGTTTATGTAGCGAGGAACAGATGGGATTATTGTTAATTTCCCATGATTTAGCGATGGTGGGAGAATATTGCGATCGATTAGCGGTGATGAAGGGTGGCAAAATTGTCGAATCGGGATTGGTAAAAACAGTTTTTAAAGCGCCTCAACACCCCTACACTCGTTCTCTTTTGACTGCCGCTTTACACCTACAGTTACGGGAGGAAAAATCAACGGCAATTCAAGGCAAGGAAACGGTGTTAAAGGTGGATAATTTAAAACAGTATTATAGCCTAGAAGGTAACTTTTTAGATAGTTTTTTCAAAAAAGAAAAGAAATTTATTAAAGCGGTAGATGAAGTCAATTTTGAACTGTATCGAGGGGAAATTTTCGGTTTAGTTGGGGAGTCGGGGTGTGGGAAAAGTACCCTATCGAGAACCCTATTACAGTTAATTAAACCCACTGGGGGAAAAGTGGAATTTTTAGGAGAAGATTTAACCCCTTTGTCGGGGGAAAAAATGCGTCCAAAACGGCGCTTAATGCAGATGATTTTTCAGGATCCCCTCGCTTGTCTCAATCCTCTAATGACGGTGGGAGAAAGTATTGCCGATCCGCTTTTTATCCATCAAAAAGTTAATCTAGAAACGGCTAAAAAACAGGTTTTAGAAATGTTAGATCGAGTCGGGTTAACACCAGTAGAGGAATTTTATCGACGCTATCCTAGAGAGTTATCGGGAGGACAACAGCAAAGGGTAGCCATTGCTCGCGCTTTAATTACTCGTCCAGAATTAGTTATTTGTGATGAACCGGTTAGTATGCTCGATGCGAGTGTCCAGACACAGGTTTTAGAGTTAATGTTAGAGTTACAAAAGTTATTTAATCTAACTTATTTATTTATAACTCATGATCTTTGGTTAGCGAGATTCCTCTGCGATCGAATTGCGGTGATGACTGCGGGTAAAATAGTTGAAATGGGTGACACTGAACAGATTTTTAGCCATCCCCAACACCCCTACACCCAAAAATTAATCGCAGCAGCCCCGAGAATTTATCCCGATAGGAACTAAAATTGCTCTGGGGGTTTATAATTGTTATTATCTAGATATAGTTAGGAAAGACAAAATGGCCAGACAACTTCAGATAACTCTCCCTGAAGATACCATGCAACTTCTCGATCGATGGTTGGCGAGTAGTGATTATCCTGAAAAAGAATATAATAATTTAATTAATGAAGCGATTAAATTATATATTATGGAACAACAGAGAAACTACCTCAAGCAACAATTAAAAGAAGGAGCTATTGTTAGAGCAGAAAGAGATTTAAATTTAGCACAAGATTGGTTTTCTCTAGAGGAAAAATTATGGTAATAATGATTATTTTTAAAGTTAAAAAACTGCTCAAAAAATTCGTCTTTAGTCTCCAAGAGGAAGGATGGAAACCAGCACTCAAAAAGACGAAACGAAAAATTATTAAAATTCTCACAGGAAAGAGTTCCTCTGAATTTGAAGAACAGGTGCTTGAAAGTGCTAAATTAGCTGAACCGCGACCCCTAGAAATTGCCAGCAGTGATGATCCTTTAGTCTCGATTATTATTCCTGTTTATAACCAATTTGCCTACACCTTTAACTGCTTGGAATCCTTGAGTGTTAACCTAAGTCCTGATTTAGCTTATGAGATAATCATTGTTAATGATGCTTCCAGCGATGAAACCTTAGAACAATTAGCAACTTTAGTTACAGGAATCAAAGTATTAAATAATGCGGAAAACTCTGGTTTTATTCGTTCCTGTAATTATGGGGCTAGTCAAGCAAAAGGTCAATACCTATATTTTCTCAATAACGATACTAGAATTCTGGAAAACTGTCTAGAAAGTTTAGTGAAATTAATTATCAATAATCCCCAAGTTGGTGCGGTGGGTTCTAAGTTAATTTATGCTAATAGTAAACAACAAGAAGCGGGGGGAATTATCTGGAATTCTGCCGATGGTTGGAATTATGGACGCTTAGATAGTCCCGATGAACCGGAATATAATTATGTCCGTCCCGTGGACTATTGTTCGGGGGCCAGTTTATTAGTTCCTACAGATTTATTTAAGCAATTAGGTGGTTTTTGTCAAGACTTTATCCCCGCATATTACGAAGATACAGACTTATGTTTTGCCATCCGAGAATTGGGTTATCAAGTTCTCTATCAACCCCAATCTAACGTCATTCACTACGAAGGAATCACCTCGGGAACAGACCTTTCCAGTGGGATCAAACAATATCAAGTTATTAATCAAACTAAGTTTCGAGAAAAATGGTCAAAGGTATTAACCAAACACCTAAATAACGATGCTAATAATGTACCCAAAGCTGCCCGACGTTTACAAGGAAAACCGACAATTTTAGTCATCGATTCCTACGTTCCACTATACGATCGAGAATCCGGCTGTGTGCGTTTATTAAATATTCTTAAGCTACTGCTCAATTTAGGCTATTCAGTGATTTTCTTTCCCGATAATGGCTATCCTGAACAACCCTATACTTCTGTACTGCAACAGATGGGAATTGAAGTTATTTATGGCACACCACAAAGATATAATCTAGAAGAAAAATTAATCAAATATTTACCCCTGATAGATGGAGTTTGGTTGTGTCGTCCCGAATTGTGCGATAAGTATATGGATTTAATTCGCTTAAAAACAAAAGCACCAATTATTTATGATACAATTGACCTGCATTTTCTGCGTTTAAAACGACAAAAAGACTATCTCGATCCCAGTTACCAAAATACTAGCTGGAGTTGGCAAACCTATCAGAAATTAGAGTTAAACTATGCTAATCAAGCGGAAGCAACCGTGGTAGTAACAGAAGATGAAAAGCAGGTTTTATACTCTTTGGGGGTGAAAAATGTTTGGGTAATCCCCAATATTCACGAGGAAATTTCCCTGTCAGAAAAAGTTGCTTTTGACCAGCGAGCCGGTTTAGTATTTATTGGTAGCTACAATCACCCTCCTAATATTGATGCAGTTAAGTGGTTATGTTTAGAAATTATGCCCTTAGTTTGGGCATCTCGTCCCGATATTACCGTTAATTTATTGGGAAGTAACCTCAAGGATGAAGTGAAAGAATTAGCCAGTGATCAAGTGATTGTTACCGGTTATGTTCCCGAAGTAGAACCCTATTTTCAAAAGAGTCGTGTTTTTGTTGCCCCCCTGCGATTTGGTGCGGGAATGAAGGGTAAAATAGGTCAAAGTCTTTCCCTAGGATTACCGACTATTACCACAAAAATTGGTGCCGAAGGTATGGGATTAATTGACCACCAAGATGTTTTAATTGCCGATACTGACGAGGAATTTGCCCAAGCAGTGATCGAACTCTATGATAATAGGGAATTGTGGCAAAAACTCGCTAATAATTCCCTAGAAACTATTAAGAGATACCAACCCGCTACCGTGCAAAATAACCTACAAGC
Organism: Microcystis sp. M113S1; assembly: GCF_020246945.1. Taxonomy (NCBI): domain Bacteria; kingdom Bacillati; phylum Cyanobacteriota; class Cyanophyceae; order Chroococcales; family Microcystaceae; genus Microcystis; species Microcystis sp. M113S1. The sequence goes on from NZ_JADBSA010000005.1 coordinate 26,558, forward strand.
TTTGTTATCGAGTCTAGGAATTATTGCTAAGGATAGTTAACAAGAAAAAAGCTCATTTCTCCCACAGGTCTATTCTATGTCACCGCCACCAAATAAACTCTAGAATCCGCAATTTTGCAGAATTAAAAACCTATTGAGAGGCATTACTGATTTGATAAACGCCAACTTTTTCTAGAAGGAATTCCTGACTATAATGCCATAGTTTGCCTCGAAAAAGTTGACAAGACAATCTAAAAAACTTGGCAATTAATGCCCGTTTATTTCTGACTAACGACTGAATTATCATTTTTCCCTTTCCCCTTTTTCCTTTCCCCCTTTCCCCTTGAAAAAATATGCCAACTTATCCTGATATCTCCAGTCAAGCTTTTAAACATCCCCTAGATCAGCAAGCTGAACAGGCCTTAAGATCAGTTCCGGGGTTTGACTTATTAGCGAAAAGTTTTTCCGAATATCTCTATGAACGTCCCCAGCAAATTTTATTAATGGGCAATGATCTAAAAGTCGGCCCGCGTCAATACGCCACTTTATACGGTATATATCGCCAATGTCTGCGGGATTTAGATATGTTCCCAGAACCGAATCTTTATGTCAGTCAAAACCCTTTAGCCAATGCCTATTCTTTGGGTTCGGAACATCCCTACATTGTCCTTAATACTGCCCTTTTAGACCTTTTAGATGAAGAAGAAATTCGGGTAATTCTTGCCCACGAATTAGGTCATTTAAAATGCGATCATAGTATTTTAATTCAAATGTCTTTTTGGGTGATGGGGGCGGCTAATTTCCTTGGGGGCATCACCTTAGGACTAGGAAAAGCCATTACTACCGGTCTAGTTTATGCCTTTTATGAATGGCGCAGAAAAGCAGAATTATCAGCAGACAGAGCCGCTTTATTAGTTAGTGATGATTTAAATTTAGTCCTGAGAACTTTAATGAAATGTGCAGGAGGAAGTCAAAAATATCTGCATGAATGCAACTTAGAAGAATTTATTCGCCAAGGGGAAGCCTACCGACAATTAGACCAAGATAACTTAAACCAGATTTATAAATTTCTCATTTATAATGGCGGTAATGGTTCCTTTTTAACCCATCCTTTTTCCGTGGAAAGAGTGCATTATCTACAGGAATGGTTTAACTCGGAATCCTATCGTCAAATTCGCCGGGGAAACTATGCCAAAACAGGGGTAAAAAGCTCAATTAATGTTGATGCTCATGATAGCGAAAGCGAAAGATTGAGGCGACAAATAGCAGAACTACAAGCAGAAATTGAACGGGCAAAAAGACAAAAAAACCACGAATAACCTATACGAAGGCGGTCGGCGGTCGGCAGCTTTGTTCTCCCCACACCCTACTTCCCCCACACCCCACACCCTTTACTGATCACTGAAAATTCCCTCCTCTGTGTTTTGCCGATTTGGTGGGTACAATAGAGATATCGGAGACTGAGAATAGCAATTCTCCCTACGATTGTCGATAAACACTTACCCCCACTCTCTCTTTTTTGTTCTATTGCCCATGCTCCAAGATACCCAATCCATTCGTTACTATCAAAGACTAACCGATGACATGGTGGATCTTTGGCACCGTGGCTCGCGTTTTGATGAGATCCGGCTATATGTAGAAGGCTATTTAGCCTGTTTACGCGATTCTAATTCCATAGAACCCTATCTAATTCATCGTCTCGAAGAAGAAATTTTTCGCTTTCTGCGAGATCCTTCTAATTTTGAATATCTCTCCCCCCAAACCCAAACCCAAACTGAAGCAGATTATGGCTATTATTAACCTTTACTCTTGCCTCATCTCCACAAGCAATTTAAATGCGCGGACAGCTGATCAGGACAATTGGGGATTTTTACCAGAGAGCTACTGAGCTTGACAGGAACGAGATTGGGTCATCTGTAGAACAATAGTATCGATCGCTTTCACCAGGGACTGTCCAGAAACCCGTTGATTATTAACGATAATGCTAAATAACATCGGTCCTTGGTTGGGGTGTTCTAGATAGCCCGATAAGGCCCGCACACCAGTAAGAGTGCCAGTTTTGGCGTAAACTGTGCCAGTAGCGGCCGTCTGACGCATTCGGTTTCTCAGGGTGCCACTAATTCCCGCTACCGGTAAGGAAGCATAGAAAGTATCTCGATTAGGAGAATAATACATCACCCGCAAAATTTCCACGATCGAGCGGGGAGTAGCGGTATTATGGCGGGATAATCCCGAACCATCGGCTAGACGAAAACCACTGGGATTGATGCCCAATTGTGCCAAGATGGCAGTAACACTTTTAGAACCGCCGATAAAGCGAAAAAGAGTTTCAGCGTAGAAATTATTACTTCTCTGATTAGTGATATTAACCCAATCGCGCAGGGATTTTTTCTGAATTGTCGTTTCCGGGTTCATCACCTGTAAAGCGGCAGCCGTGGTAAATAACTTTGTATTAGAAGCAGGGATAAAATAGCGATCGGCGTTATGACTATAAATAACTGTTTGGCGATCGATAGATTCGATTAATATACCCCACTGATTGGGAGCTTGACTAATAACTTTATCGATATTTGCCCCGATCAATTGAGTACAGGTATTATTGGTGTTATTGCTTTCTGGAGGGGGAACGTATAATTCTATGGATTCGTTCGACGAGGAAGGATGGGGATAAACAGACAGATTAACTTGAGCGATGCTAGGGTAGGCCAAAGCGATAGTGGCTACACTAGCCACTGTCAACGAATTGAGGCAATTGAGGAGTTGTTTCATGCTGTGTTTGTGTCAGAGTCTGGTTTTCGTAAGCGTTCGCACCATTGTACCAGTTGTCGCTCAAGTGTCAAAGTTACCTTTCTAACAGATTTTAGCGGCCGATTCTCACCAATGCCAGAGAAGAAAGCTTGTGATAGCCCGGAACTGCACCGATACCCCTTCTCAAGACCGGTTGGGATTTTTCTGGGTTCCAAAACCGTGCTATTTTGATAGCCGTGACATTACTGCTGACAATTTGGGGATAATAAAAGCAAAGTGTAGGAGAGATGATTCCAAAACAATGACGAATACCAGCCGTCAAACTGTGCTAGAGACGTTAAACTTACAAAAAACTTATCGGACGGGATTCTGGTTAGATAAAAAAATCGAATCCTTGAAAAACTGCACTTTAATTGTCCATGAGGGCGAAACCTTTGGATTATTAGGCCCAAACGGTGCGGGCAAAACCACGCTCTTAAAAACCCTTTTGGGGATTGTCCGACCCACTTCCGGACGGGCCTTGATTCTCGGTCAGCCAATTGGCGATCGCTCGGTCAGGCAACGCATCGGCTATCTTCCCGAAAATGCCTACTACTACGACTATCTCACCGGCTGGGAATTCCTACAATTAATCGCCAGCATTTTTGAAATTCCCGCTTCTGTGCAGAAAAAACGCATTCCTGAATTATTGGATTTAGTGGGATTAGACCGCAAAACTGCCCAGAAAAAGCAATTGCGTCAATATTCTAAGGGGATGATGCAACGGATTGGTATAGCCCAAGCATTAATCAATGATCCCGAATTAGTCTTTCTCGATGAACCGATGTCGGGACTGGATCCTATCGGTCGCTATCAGGTGCGGGAAATTATTCAATCCCTCAAACAACAGGGGAAAACCATCTTTTTTAACTCTCATATTCTCTCCGATGTGGAACAAATTTGCGATCGCATTGCCCTGTTGGCCCGGGGAGAATTACTCTGTGTTGGTTCCCTCGACCAAATTCTCGGTCGTGCTGATGTCTATCAGGTGATTGTTCAAGGTGGGAGGGAAGATCAACTACAGCAATGGATACTCGGTTTGCATTGGCGCGATCATTGTTGGCACGGACAATTACAGGGAGAACCCGATGCTTTTCTGGCTGCCCTGTCTAGTATCGATGCGCGCTTGATTAGTCTTAATTTAGCTCGTGCTTCCCTAGAAGAATTTTTTATCGACCAATTACGTCAGCGCGGTATTACCTCTAGTCAATAAGCACTCTCATGCCAAATCCGTTTTTAGTAATAGGATTAACTTCCAATCCCACTGTAAAAACCCGGTTATGGATTGTTTCTCGCCGCTCCGGCCCTCCGCTCCTCCCCTATACCTTTTAAACAGGATTTAGGATCAGAGGGGGGTAAGTAAGGATTGATGATATTCAATCCCCCCAGCTACGATCGAATTATCTTAATCTGTAAGGGGAAGTTGCCAAAAAGGAGACGATCGTGCGACGGGGAAGACATAAAATTTTTATCGGCATGGCCCCGGGGGTCGGGAAAACTTACAAGATGCTGGAGGAGGGGCATAGTCTCAGAAAGCAGGGAACCGACGTGGTGATCGGACTTCTCGAAACCCACGGCAGGAAAGAGACCGCCGAAAAAGCCGAGGGATTGGAAATCGTAGCGAGAAAAATCCTAGAGAAAGAGGGATTCACTCTCTCGGAAATGGATACGGAAGCGATTATCGCCCGCTCGCCGCAGCTGTGTCTCATCGATGAATTAGCCCACACGAACGCACCCGGTTCGGAGCGAGAGAAACGCTTTCAGGACGTGGAGATAATTTTATCCCGGGGAATCGATGTTTACTCTACCGTGAATATCCAGCATATCGAGAGTTTAAACGATCTGGTCGCCCGAATCACCGGGGTGGTGGTTCGGGAGAGAATACCCGATCGAATTTTGGAGGAAGCTGATGAAGTGATCGTGGTAGATGTTACTCCCGAAACCCTAGAGGAAAGATTATTAGCTGGAAAAATCTACGCTCCCGAAAAGATCCAACAATCTTTAAATAATTTCTTTCAACGGCGCAATTTAATCGCCCTACGGGAACTCGCCCTGCGCGAAGTGGCCGATACGGTAGAAGAAGAAGCGAGTAATTTGACCAAATTCATCGGTCAATCCTGTCCCGTTCACGAACGCGTATTAGTCTGTATTTCCACCTATCCAAACTCTTTACGATTATTACGTCGGGGAGCGAGAATAGCGGGGTATATGAACGCGGAATTTTTCGTGATTTTCGTCGATAACCCCGAGCGCTTTCTCACCAGAGAGGAGGCTTTACATATCGAAACCTGCGAACGTTTATGTCGGGAATTCGAGGGGAAATTCTTACGGATTAAAAGCTATCAGGTGGCGGAAGCGATCGCCGAGGTGGCCGAGCGCGAACGAATTACCCAGATCGTGATCGGGGAGAGCCTTCAATCGCGCTGGAAGCATTTAATCAAAGGTTCTTTCACCCAAAAACTCATACGCCTGATCTGGCAGAAAAATATCGATCTTCACATCATCGCCACCGAACCAAAAGTACCGATTAAAAATTCGCGAGCTAAGGGGACGAAAAGATAACCACCGCTCCGCTATTTACCAACGAAGTGCTGGTGAAAAAATTTTCCTTCTACTAGCAACAGGTTTCAAGATTTTAAGTCTAACTATTATTTAAATAAGAGCGTTGCTGAATCAAGGTATGAATGACAACCTTGCACCCATCCAAAAGTTAGTTTTGGTCTAGGTTTTAAAAATCCCACAAAAGAAGATTCATATCTCAAATCAGCAACGCCGAATAATCAAGATCTTAATATTGCCGTAACGCATCAAAAACTTTTCTTTTCTAGAATTGCCAATCGTAACCGGCGATCAAGCGAAAATAAACCGGTAAAATCTGAATAGAACTCGTTGCTTTTGCGATCGCTAATACCGCATCTACAGCAGTTATCATCAATCCCAGTCAAACTTTTCCCTTTTGGACAATTGCCAAAAAATCCTGATAATTAATTATTAGGAGTTAGGAGTCAGGAGTCAGTATTCAGTATTCAGGAGATAGGGTGATAGGGTGATAGGGTTTTGGGGTGATAGGGTGATGAGACAGCTTCCCCACTTCCCCACTTCCCCACTTCCCCACTTCCCCACTTCCCACTTCCCCTCTCAAATCAGCAACGCCTTGGCTTCTCTGGGATGATATTCTAGGAGTTAATCTTTATCGAAAATTTGGGTTGAAAACCCCGCCCTTTAGGGTCACGGAGGGCGGCTTGATTACTTTAACTTTTTAATCCAATCCCTGACAACTTCGGCAGCAGAAATTTGTTTTTGTTGAGCATACCGTTTTAGTTTTTCTAG
>NZ_JADBSA010000050.1:0-4183 GCF_020246945.1 Microcystis sp. M113S1
CTCAATTGTCTATCTTTTGGTATTAACCTATTTGTGCCTTAAGTCCTTCTTTATATGAATTTCAGCTACTTTTGGGCGTAGGCTCTCTTATCTAATTTTATTTTCAGTTAATTATTTGCATAACAATTACCGAAGAGCCAAACTGCTCTACTCGATTTTAAGTAATTTACTCTTAAATGCGATTAAATATTCCCCCACGGGAGCAGGGATTAGTTTGATTTTGGGGAAAGATAGCGATCGCATTGTTTTTCAAGTCCGGGATCACGGTATCGGCATTGCCGAGGAAGATAGAGGTAAAATCTATGAACCCTTTTATCGGGGTCAGAATGTGGAAAATATTATCGGCACGGGATTGGGGTTAGCAGTGGTTAAAAAATGCGTCGAACTCCACCGCGGCGAAATCGCCCTAGATAGCCAAGTGGATAAGGGAACAAGCTTTACCGTCAAACTGCCCATTTTACCCTAGTTCCAGCTTGAGGAAAGCCTTGGCCCAGGTAGCGGTGAATTATCCTGATGTCCCGTTTCCAGAAGCGGGAATCGCGGATTTAAAAACGGCTGATGATAGGGCGGATATCTACCTTCGGGAAACCACCACCAGTGCCTGATCGCGGCTGGAATTAGTCCAGAATCAACTCACTCCGGGTTGATGGCATCGAAATTTTAGGCAAAAATAGGGCTTTTACCGACCAAAAAGCCTATATTTTGGCTATTTATCCCCGGTTGACCCCTGACTAAAGGAAAGATTTTTGATTTTTGCAGCCGGTTGACTCTCATGAAGAACTGGTAACAGTTTCCTGATAGGATAAGGTGACTTGGGATTAACTTATGGTATTGAAAATATGTCTCCAAAACCTTACATTTCTCGCTTATTAGCTTTGGTTCTCGTCCTTGTCATCGGATTGATGGGCTGTTCTAGTAGTTCGGGGTTAACAGGCAATTATGGACAGGATACCCTGACGGTGATTGAAACTTTAACCACAACCCTTGATTTAGTCAAAGATGACCCGAATAAAGCGGCAGTTGAGTCGCAAGCAAAGGAACAAATCAACAATTACATCTCCCTCTACCGACGAGATAAAAAATCCGGGGGTTTGCGTTCTTTCACTACTATGCAAACAGCCTTAAACTCTCTAGCTGGTTATTATACCGCCTACGGTTCCCGTCCCATCCCCGACAAACTCAAACAACGTTTAAAACAAGAATTTAAACAGGTACAATTCTCTCTCCAGAAAGGAATTTAGATACAGTGATCAGTTATCAGTGATCAGTTATCAGTGATCAGTTATCAGTGCAACTCGACCTAATATTATAAGCTGTACTGAATTTAAACTGCGTCTTGGAAATTTTAGTACAAATGCTCGAACTTCCTCTCCCTACTCCCAACTCCGGCACTCCAGTGCAGTCTTAACGAGTAATTTAGATAGTCAACAGCTGGGTGGGATTGTTAACTGACTGGTATTAAGTGCGAGTAACAGTGCTGTCTTTTCCCTGATTACTGATGACTGATTACTGTTCACTGAAATGACTCTGGCAAAATCAGACCAAATCCGGTTAGACTAGAAATACAAAGCGTATTATAAAAAACTACAAAATTGATTGAAGACGAAACCCTAGAATTATTGGAATGGCCGCGGCTATGTCAACACCTAGCTACTTTTGCAGCGACTAAACTCGGTGCGATCGCAATTCGTCAATTGCCGTTACCAGAAAGCAAAGAGGAAAGTTTAAACCTACTCTGCCAAACCAAAGAAGTTTATAGTTTAGAACAAAAATTAGATAGTCGTCTTTCCTTTGATGGGATTACCGACATCGGAGATGCCCTAGAAAGGGCGCATCTGGGGGGGTTATTATCGGGACAGGAACTTTTAAATATTGCCACGACTTTAGCGGGAGTGCGACGTTTACGGCGTTTAATTGACGAACAGGAAGATATACCAGTTTTAAAAGAGTTAGTAGCCGAAATTCGTACCTATCCAGAGATAGAACAGGAAATACACCGTTGTATCGATGAAGATGGCCGGATATCCGATCGCGCTAGTCCCCAATTACGGGAAATTCGGGGACAAATGAAGGTGATTAAAGAGCGAATTTACCGAAAATTACAGGATATCATCCAAAAACAGGGCGGTGCCATCCAAGAAGCGGTCATTACCCAAAGAAGCGACCGCTGGGTGATTCCCGTCAAAGCAGCGCAAAAAGAGCAAATACCCGGGATAATTCACGATACTTCCAGCACAGGGGCGACTTTTTACATTGAACCTCACTCTATCGTTGACCAAGGCAATCAACTGCGGCAATATCGTCGTCAGGAACAAATCGAAGAAGAAAAAATCCTCCGGCAGTTAAGTAATACGATCGCCGAAGCTTTTGAGGATTTAGAATATTTACTAGCGATCGCTACTAGGCTCGATCTGGCCACCGCTAAGGCCCGTTACAGTTTATGGTTAGAGGGTAATCCCCCCCGCTTTATCGATGGGTCGGAAACGATTACTTTGCGGAATTTGCGTCATCCCTTGCTCTGGTGGCAAAAACACCACGAACAGGGGGGGGATGTCGTACCAATAAATGTGCAGATTACCCCAGAAATTCGCGTTGTTGCCATCACCGGACCAAATACCGGCGGAAAAACCGTTACTTTAAAAACCCTCGGATTAGCGGCTTTAATGGCGAAAGCGGGCTTGTTTATTCCGGCCCGGGAACCGGTAGAGATACCCTGGTTTGATCGCGTTTTAGCCGATATCGGGGATGAACAGTCTTTGCAACAGAGTTTATCGACTTTTTCGGGTCACATTCGCCGGATTGTTCGCATTTTAGCGGCTTTAAATTCTCGTTCCTTGGTTTTACTCGATGAGGTGGGAGCAGGTACGGATCCGGCCGAAGGAAGTCCTTTAGCGATCGCTATTTTACAATACCTCGCCGATCATAGTTTACTAACGGTGGCTACCACTCACTACGGGGAATTAAAAGCGTTAAAGTATCGAGATTCTCGCTTTGAAAATGCCTCGGTAGAGTTTGATGATCGCACTCTTTCCCCCACTTATCGACTATTATGGGGCATTCCGGGGCGTTCTAATGCTTTAACTATTGCCCAGCGTTTGGGATTAAGTCCCGAAATTGTGGCCGAAGCGAGAAATCATCTGGGGGGGTTATCGGAGGAGATAAATCAAGTAATTGCGGGTTTGGAAGCGCAAAGACGGGAACAGGAGTCAAAAGCTAAAGAGGCAAGTCAATTGCTCCAACAAACGGAGAAATTTTATACAGAGGTGTCCACGCGGGCCAATTCTCTACAGGAGAGAGAGCGAGAATTAAAGCGTTATCAGGATCAGGAGCTACAAAAGGCTTTATTATCGGCAAAAGCAGAGATTAATGACGTTATTCGCCGATTGCAATCAGGAACAAAAACTGGTAAGGATGCCCAAAAAGCCACCGAGGAATTAACTGCGATCGCAGAAAGGGTATTACCAAAAACGGAAAAAACTAAGGTTAATTATCGTCCGCAAGTGGGGGAAAGGGTACGCTTGCCCAATTTGGGACAAACTGCCGAAGTTTTAGCAATTTCACCGGAATCAGAGGAGATTTCCCTGCGTTTCGGTATGATGAAGATGACCCTACCCTTAGATCAGATCGAGTCTTTGGATGGTCAAAAAGTGGAAACTGCGCCAAAACCTGTCAAAAATTTGCCCCAAACTCCCACAAAACCCCAGGAGACTCCTTTAATTCGTACTGCTAATAATACCGTCGATATTCGCGGTTCAAGGGTGGCAGAGTCAGAAACGGATATCGAACAGGCGATCGTCCGTGCCACCCCCTCGGGTATATTATGGATTATTCACGGTAAAGGTACGGGGAAATTGCGTCAAGGTGTTCACGATTTTTTATCCCGTCATCCCCAGATAAAACGCTTTCAATTAGCACCCCAAAATGAGGGCGGTTCGGGGGTAACTATCGCTTATTTAACTTAGGGTCTGCTGAATAGGTTTTTTGGTGGGGACAGGGTACACCCCACACCCCACACCCCACACCCTACACCCTACTTCATGGGATTTGACATCCTCGCCGCCGTAAAACGGACGGCGATTCCTCACCACGCCACTTTTTTAGGGTGGTCGCGTCAACGGGGTTGACGCAGATAGCGAAAAACGCTTAATTGCTTAAGTCTGACACTTTCGACCCGTCCGTTTTC
>NZ_JADBSA010000051.1:0-12370 GCF_020246945.1 Microcystis sp. M113S1
CGCATTTACCAATGTATCTAACTTCCCTAAGTTTGTCAACCCCTTTTGGCAAAATTTTTTGATCTTTTTTCTATCCCTTGCTACATCAGCCTTTCAGACCTTAGGGTTTTTTGCTAGTCCCTTGATTAGAACTGCTGCTGCGGATAACTTAGTTTATTTGTACTAAATATTTTCCTCAATTTAATTTTTTATTCAGTCCCTCTCGATCGCCTGGTCGATTTTGGGGTATGGTTCCTTGAGAATCTATTTTCTGAAAGGAAAGCCCTCATGTCTCGCCGCGCTGCTTTACAATCCTATTTACTGGTGCGTTTACTCCTAGCTCCCTTGATGTTATGGACGATCGTGACGGTGGTTTTTCTGCTGATGCGTGTTGCCCCCGGTGATCCCACGGATGCGATTTTAGGCAACCGCGCCCCTGAAAGTGCCAAAAATGTCCTAAGAGAACAATTAGGACTGAATAAACCCCTATTTTTCCAGTACCTAGACTATATTTTCCACCTAATGCGTCTCAATTTAGGAGACTCTTTAACCAGTAAGGGGGTGACGGTATGGGAGATTATCGCTAAACATTTTCCAGCGACGGTGGAACTAACTTTTTATGGAATGCTAATTGCGGTGATAGTGGGGGTCGGATTGGGAATTATCACCGCTTCCCGTCCGAATACCCCCTTAGATGCTGGGGGACGTTTATTTGGACTGATAACCTATTCCTTACCGATTTTTTGGGTGGGAATGCTCTTACAGCTAATTTTTGCGGTACAGTTGCGCTGGTTTCCCTTGGGGACTCGTTTTCCTTTGAGTGAGACTCCACCCCAGACAATTACGGGTTTATATACCTTTGATAGTCTGATGACTCTACAACTAGATAAGTTGCCTACAGCTTTGTATTATCTAGCCTTACCTAGTTTTACTCTCGGCATTCTTTTGAGTGGGATTTTTGAACGGATGGTGCGAGTTAATCTGAAACAAACTTTGCAAGCGGACTATGTAGATGCGGCAAAAGCGAGAGGAATACCAGAAAAAACGATTATGATCGCCCATGCGCTGAAAAATGCTCTAATACCTGTAATTACTGTCTTAGGATTAACTTTTGCGGCTCTTTTAGGGGGTGCAGTCTTGACGGAAGTTACTTTTTCTTGGCCGGGTTTGGGAAATCAGTTATATCGGGCGATTTCTCTGCGGGATTACCCAACAGTGCAGGGATTAATGGCTTTTTTTGCGACAATAGTGGTCTTTGCCAGTATTTTGATCGATCTAATCAATGCTTGCATTGATCCTCGCATCCGTTATTAATCAGGGAGAGGGGTTGGGGGAGAAGGGAGTCAGTCCCGATGCCAAATTAGGTTATACTCCATCTTTATGAGAAAGGCTGTAATAAAAAAATGGATCAAGATTGCTTTTTATCTCTAGGTTGTTGTTAGGTGATTGCTGACTGATTAATAATGGTTGAATGTTAATCGGCTTTTCCTTTTAGGGAGACGAAATCAGGCCTATGGGAATTACTATTGTCACCATTTTGCGGGGGATGAAAACGATTTCTAACTTCGGGGGGGGTGGGTAAACCCTGTTTCATTTCTACTACTTTTAAGAGGATCAAATACTCATAAAAAGCTTGCAGAGTACACCAAGCAAAACCAGCTTTACCATCGAGAATTCCTGCCAAGATAAAATACATATAAAACCAACGAAGCAAGGGACGAAAAGGCAATCGTAGAGATAAATCTTTTAAAGCTCTTCGTCTTTCGACTTCGGTTTTACCAAAAAATAATTTTTGCCAACTAACACCACCGTTAGCCAACTGATGTAGGGTTTCTGCCGCTTCATCGGTAGAATAACGATTATGTTTTTCAATCCAACGACTTAAACCTTTACTACAGGTATAGTGGGGATAGGTTTCTTTTAAAAAAGAGGTTTTTCCCAGACATTCTTCTCTTTCCGTGTGACCATAATCGCTAAACCAGACTTGATCTTTTCTAAATAGACGCATTTGATAACGGGGATACTGGGTGCTGCGACGGATCCAAGTTCCCATAAACATAACTCTTTCAGCCACATAAAAACCAGTAAATTCCTGTTGTTGAGTGGCACGCAGACATTCTGCATACAGTTGGGGTGTCATCCTTTCATCTGCTTCGAGAATATAAACCCAATCGTATTTAGTCTCGATATTTTCTAACATCCAAGTTCTTTGTTTACCATGGCTCTCGAATTGATGCTGAATCACGCGCACTGGATAACGAGAAGCAATCTCTACTGTGTGATCGCTACTGTAGGAGTCAACCACAATCACATCATCGGACAGAAGTGCCGATTCCACACAGGCGGCAATATCAATTTCTTCGTTATGAGTGAGAATGTAAATGGAAAACATAGATATAATATGGTGTTTGATTATACGAAACCCGATCGGGCAGTAGTCCTATTTTGTACCGGAAAAAGCGGAATAAAAACGCCTATCATACCAGAAATTTTCTTAAAACTGCCAGACTGAGCCTATTCTAACCTCGATCACCTTTTTGTCAATATCTCTTAAGTATTACTTGAAAAATTCTTTACCTGAGCTTGCGGCGACCGGCAGTGAGCTATTCCCCACCATGAGATAATAGAGAGTGCTTTATGTCTTCAGTAATTTTCGATGACTGCTGTTTCCGAGTGTTTTCGTTCTCTCCGTTCCCAGGGGAATTGTGCCTTAATTCCCTTTATTACTGCCGGTGATCCCGATTTATCTACTACTGCCCAAGCTTTACGCATTTTAGACCGGGCAGGGGCCGATCTGATCGAGTTGGGGGTTCCCTATTCCGATCCTCTTGCGGATGGTCCGGTTATTCAAGCGGCAGCCACGCGCGCTTTAAATCGGGGTGTCAAGTTGGAAGATGTGCTAGAAATCGTCAAAAATGCTCAGGGAGAGGTGAAAGCTCCGATTATTCTCTTTACTTACTATAATCCTATCTATCATCGCGGGATAGATGTCTTTTTAGACCAAATAAAAGCAGCCGGGGTGAGTGGTTTGGTGGTTCCTGATTTACCCCTAGAGGAAGCGGAAAGTCTGCTGCAACCGGCTGCCACTAAGGGAATTGAAGTGATTTTATTGGTAGCGCCTACCAGTCCCCCGGAACGGATACAAGCGATCGCCCGGCAATCCCAAGGTTTTATTTATCTGGTGAGTGTCACGGGAGTGACGGGAATGCGGAACCAAGTGGCCACCAGAGTGGAGGAATTGCTCGATTCTATCCGTTCTGTCACCGATAAACCCGTGGGGGTAGGATTTGGCATTTCTGACCCGACACAGGCGCTACAGGTGAAAAACTGGGGTGCTGACGCGGTAATTGTGGGTAGTGCCATGGTTAAACGTTTGGCTGATAATTCCCCCAGCGATGGGTTAAAATCCCTCGAAGAATTCTGTCGTAGTTTAAAACAGGCGATTCAGTAAAATAATCCTTATGTTGGGTTAAACGGAGTGCAACCCAACACACAACATGAAGAATAATAGGGGGATGATGTTGGGTTTCCGTTGTCAACCCAACCTACCAGATCGGCGATCGCACTGCTGATTGTCATCAAAAGTGCCATCACACCAATCGAAAAGGTAAAAGTTTGCCCTGGAGCAAAATGAAACCAACCTATTAGTAAACCTAACACCAATGATACAACAGGAGCATAAGCGGCAACTTTTGACCAGTGTGTCAGATAAATTCCATCAGCTAGAATAACAGAAAGAAATCCAGAAACTCTACTAGCTGCTACAGGTAAATCACGCCACCAAAAATTAATTAACTTAGTTTCCATAACTTCCCCCAATATTAATTTTTAAGAACCTATTGCAGAATAAACCTAAAACAGATCCATATACCAAATGTCCAGAAATTGAAACAATAGTAAATTCTTGCATCACCGCTTGTAAGTGAAGCCAAGATGGATAAATACTGAACATAGCAATTTCAAGGCACATTGCCCAGGCAATGCCCCACTTCCAGTTTCGATTACCAAATAAAAAACAGTAGGCTACTGCAAATAATATTCCATTGAGTAGATGATATAAAATCCCCCAGATTAAGACAGCAGCTCCAGAAGAATTAGCACCTAGAATTAGCTGTCCAAAGACAGGAATTGCCTTAAATGGATTGAGGGGAATATTAAACAATTTGACAATTAATAGTCTTGATAGGTCATAAGCACCTGTAGCAATAACACCGGCGGACATACCAGTTATAGTTTTAGCTCGAATGATCTTACGTTCAGTACGCGATGAACGTAGCCATTTTGAAACAGCTAAAAACCCGGAAAAAGCTCATAAGTAAATAAGTATCGTTGCCAGAGATGCGTTAGTTATAACTGAAACCACTAAAGCTGCACCACTAGCCATTGAAGCGGCTCCAAGAACAAATTGTGGTTTTAAGTGTATTTGCTGGTTCATTGATACAACTTTGGTAAACGTTCAGTCCAGTAGGGTGAATTAGCAAAGTGTAATCCACTAACCAGCATTATAAGACAATAGCCATCGATGATTCAATAGGTTGTGCTGGGAATTAGTTCGGTAATACAAGATCGGCGATCACACTAATTCGTCAGAGCAGAGGTTAAGAGCAGAGGTTATAAAGAACGATCACCATATAAAGCCTCCAAAAGTTCCGATTGAGAAATATACCTATAACCGTCCCTTAAATTAGGTGAATATCCATATTGTTTTGAGACATCAGGTGAATAATAAAAATCATAGGATATACCCCAACTATCATGGCAAATCCCCCAATATAATTCATATTCAGGTATGGCAACCATACTAACGAAAGTACCTGGTCCAAGATATTGAAGACGCATATCAGAATTTTGAGACTTATCGGTATTATCAAGGGGATTGGAATAAACCATCCAAGGGTTTTGTGTTGAACATTGAATCCACACTTTTCGTCTTTCTCGATATTCTTGCTGTCCTTGCTCTTTTCTTAGTAATCTTTTCTGAATTTCATATATTGTCCTTGGAGAACCTTCTAGATTATCCCTTTTGAATACTCTAATACTATCAATCCATTCCTCCGCATAAAAATTTATCCCTTGTCGTGTAAATTCACCTTTATATAATAGTCTAGGAAGTCCAAGCTTAGCTTTGGCTTGTTTTTCTAATTCGAGTAAACCTTGTTCACGTTCTGGCGAAGGATTGAATAGGCAGCTATTACCATTGTTCGGTTTCCAAATTTTGTGATACTCTCGCCATCCCAACTTTTTATAAGTGTCCACATCCCATGTTATATGCAATCCACTAAAATCACCTTTACCTATAAATTTACCTATAGACGTAAAGAAATAGGAATCCGTCGCATTGGAACCATAGGCATCGGGTGTTCCGGCTGCTGGTCCATGGGTGATTAATCTACCATTCTCATCGTAAGTACATTGCTGACCTGGCCTTAATGGGTATAAATCCTTCCTTCCTTCTGGTCGATATTCCTCAGAGGCAGCAGAACGATAAAAACCTTTAGCTCCCGGATGATAAGACATTTCAAGTTGACGCTCGGCTGCATTTGATGGGGTCAATGGATAGGATTTCGCGTTAATCTTCCTTTGTTGAATAATCTCGTCTTCAGTACAAGGACAGGCAAAAAGTTTATCTTGCCAACCCGGATAATCTTCTTGTAGTCTGCGTACTACTTCTTCGGGTTGCAAATCTATAGGTTCTTTTTTGGCGATTTGATTGGATATAATGACACTCACAGTTGTGACCACTGGTACTCCTACCAATAAAAGTAGGATTAGTTTCGAAGCATGGCTAACTAAAAAGCCTTTAAGATAACTGAACATTACCAAAATCCTTAATTTTCATAGGTTCGTTACTGCAAGCTAACGGCTGAATTAATCGGCAGGAGGTCGCCTCTAATGGTCAATTCAAACCCAAAATATCACATCTGTCCGCTCCAATGATGTGTTACCTATTATCACTCCGTCAGGCGATCGCATAAATCCTTGACCAGCATGGTGTGTTGTTTCCGTACACAGCTTTTATTTATTCTCCCCCGCAACGCGCACGAAGTGGTCTCCCAACTTCCCACCCCAACACCCAACCAACGGTCAACTACTCAAAATCGTTATGACTATGATATAGTTGTTAAGGAATGTAAAAATAGTTGCATTTTCCCAGAAACTAGATTAAGGAGATTAAGAGTATGACCGCCGAAGGTTGCTTAAGAGTCGGACAAGCAGCGCCGGATTTCAGCGCCACCGCCGTTTTCGATCAAGAGTTCAAAACCATCAAATTATCGGATTATCGGGGTAAATACGTCGTTTTATTCTTCTATCCCCTCGATTTTACCTTTGTTTGCCCCACGGAAATTACCGCTTTCAGCGATCGAGTTAGCGAATTTGCCAGCATCAACACCGAGATTTTAGGGGTGTCCGTCGATAGCGAATTTGCTCACCTAGCATGGATTCAAACCGAGAGAAAATCCGGTGGTGTCGGTGATGTGGCCTATCCGTTGGTGTCGGATCTGAAAAAAGAAATCAGCACCGCTTACAATGTTCTTGACCCAGATGCAGGGGTGTCCCTGCGCGGTCTCTTTATCATCGATAAAGAAGGTGTTATCCAACACGCTACTATTAATAATCTTTCTTTCGGTCGCAGTGTCGATGAAACCCTCCGCACTCTGAAAGCTATTCAATACGTCCAATCCCACCCGGATGAAGTTTGTCCCGCCGGTTGGCAAGAAGGGGATGCTACCATGGTTCCCGACCCTGTGAAGTCGAAAGTTTACTTCGCAGCAGTTTAGTTAAAGGTCGTCAGCAGTCCCTCAGCTATAGATGCAAGGAGACTTTTAAGGGGGGTGAAATAATTCACCCCTCATTTTAATCGGAAAATTTTCTGGAAAATTTGCCCTATTAGCCATGATCTCATCTAGAATACTGGCCAGCAAGTCTAGAAAGAGTCACGGCAATCTATGACTACCAGTAATTATGATTCCGAGTTGACAGTTTTGGGATTACCCGCAGCCAAAGGTAGATGGTTATTAATACCTCTAGGAATGGGCGTTTTACTCTGTTTAGGGACGGTGTACTCTTGGAGTATCTTTAGAAAACCCCTAGAAACAGAATTAAATCTCAGCGCCACGGAAAGCTTATTACCCTACACTGTGGCTCTAGTATTTTATGCCGCTTCTATGCCGATCGCTGGTTTTTATATCCCCCGGGTAGGTACTCGCAGGATGACCGCTATCGGCGGAATTATCGTCGGTTTAGGCTATATTCTCGCTAGTTTTGCCGCTCAGATCCAGACAATTATTCTTACCTACGGAGTCATTGCCGGCACGGGAGTCGGCATCGCTTACGGTGTTCCCATGGCAGTGGTGGCGCGCTGGTTTCCCGACAAAAAAGGTTTAGCGGTGGGTTTAACCATCATCGGATTTGGCCTTTCTCCCCTGATTACCGCACCTTTAGCCAATCGATTGATCAATGAATATAGCGTTAGACCAAGTTTAAGATTTTTGGGGATTATCTTTACAATAATTATTGTGATTATTGCGATCACAATGAAATTACCCCCCCAGGACTGGCAACCTCCCGCAAATTTAGCCAATCGAAAATCCGACTTTCAGTCCAATTATCCAGTGAATATGCTGAAAAGTCGCTCATTTTACGGCTTATGGCTTTGCTATGCCATTGGTGCTTTAATTGGCTTGAGTGCTATCGGTATTTCTAGTCCTGTCGCTGAGGAAATTATCCAGATCGAGCCGGGGTTAGCCGCTAGTAGTGTTGCGCTATTTGCCTTGTTTAATGGTATTAGTCGTCCTTTGTTCGGTTGGTTAAGCGATCGCTGGAAACCCCATTATTTAGCGATCGGAGCCTATACACTCATTTTGATCGGTTGCCTGCTGATGGTCAAGGCCGAAAAAGGGGCGGTTACTAGCTATCTAGTGGCTTTTTGTCTATTTTGGTTCTGTTTAGGGGGATGGTTAGCCCTAGCTCCCGCTACCACTCTCCACTTCTTCAATCCTGACCACTACGCCCAAAATTACGGTATTGTTTTTACTGCCTACGGTGTCGGTGCTTTGATCGGAACTTTAGTAACTGGTAGAATTCGCGATTGGTTCGGTACTTACACTTACGCTTTTTATGCTATGGCTGTATTGGCAATACTGGGTATTTTTCTGGCTAGTGCCTTACTGAAAAGAGAGCGATCGCATTTATCAAATCCTAGCTAAGGGAGTTAATCTTAGCCTAGAGTAGATACTGCTGGCATTTTATAGCTTAAAAGACTCGAAAGAGGTCATATTAGACTGTATAAGTCTTTTAATCGCTCTTTTTCTGGTTGATTGTCGATCTTGAATCAAATCTCGGTTTTCCTCGAAGAAAGAAATTAACTGATTATCAGGGATTTCTTGGAATTCGCCAGTTTTCGATAAAACAGCAGCCATGGTAAATCGAACTCCTGAATATTCGTCTCGATCGCTATCAAAGCAGTCCTCTACTAATCAGGGGGTGTTCGCAGCTCTCAATAACTGTCAGCTAACCGCTCAAAATTGTCTTTATTCCTGGGATTTTTTCGGCCACTGCTGACGGCGATAACTGCTATACTGCCCATGAACATTGACTAGATAGGGAACTAGATAAGTCAGTGATGCCGCCAGCCAGCGATCGCTTGTCATGCGCCCAGACATTATAGCATAACCGTGGTTAATTGTCAATAAAATTGTACCCACTATTACAGCCACTTTTATCCCGGTGGGGGCAAATTGGGGGGAAAATAAAGCATGAAAATAGCCGATAATTCCTTTCATTGCCTATAAATCGCACTCTATCAGGCGAGTAAAACAAAAAGTCACCATTTTTAACCCGTAGGGAGACTTCCACCAGAGAGCGGGAAAACAGCCTTGAGGAGCTGCTAGACTAAAATCCCAGTGATCATAATCATCGATGCGCCACTCATCTTTGTTGCGCCATCCCACCAATTCCCCAAATTTTCTAATCGTTTCCGCGTCTTGGGTACGCAGGGTATTAATACTACCCCCAACGGCAAAATATAACTTCACCTGATTGCTAAAACCGAAATGATCGCCGCTATAATTTTTCCAAAGGCGATCGAGTACCCGAATCACATTAACTGGAAACCGCATCATATCCTCTGGGGTTAAAGTATCGCGGGTTCTGCCGGCAGCTTCGAGGATAACTCGGAGAGTTTCTGCGTCTGCCTCCCTAAAGTTCCCCTCAGCTAGGAATTGCTGTAATTTACTATAGCGCTCGATGTCCGGAACTAACATCTGACGCGCTTCGATCAGGGCAACCCGTTCGGTTAAAGATTGCAATTGAACTAAAATATCCTGAAGTTGGACGTTAATATCTGACATAAATGTAAAGGGGTTTGTTGACTGCAAAAATTAGCGATTTATCGGCAGAATAATTATTGATTTACCGCTTCTAATCTTGATTTAACAAAGCGATTCATCCATGCTTCTAGATAGATGCGATTGGCTTTTTGCTCTTTTAAATCTGTGGTAGTTAAAGGGTAAGGTGCTAATCCTTGAATGGCTGCCGTTGTTACACAAAACATCGACTTTTGAAAAGTTTCGCAGATCTGGACTAATAAATCTTCTTCTTGACGAAAACTCTTTTTATAAATGTCGTGCAGATAATCTGGTAAAAAGTGACGCATATCCTGCATTAATAGTGTGGGAGGAATCCCTGCACCTCCGATGGGTAAAGGATCCGCATACAAAGCGCCATAGGCAAACATTCCTTGATCGTAGGGAATTTGATAGGCTTGGGCATTATAGGAAATTGTACCGGGGAAAGGTGTTCCGCGAAAGAAAACCGCCTCAACGTAGGGGATTGCCGTATCCGCAAGAAAGGTTAATCCTGCCGATTTGGGGATAAGATCATAGGTTTGTCCTTTGATTTTTACCTGATAGACAATTCCTTGACTAGCATTATCGACTAAATTTTTCTTAATGTGTGCCACCACTGCGGGAATACTGCTAATTTTTCCGGCATCGTAGAGATCGGATAAACTTAAAAAAGTATCGGCCATAATTCGCCAAAATTGACCTAAACCGCTATAGTAGGCCATCATCCGCATTTGTTCTGGCAAAAATTCAGGAAAGGCTTTATTTAAAATTAAAACTAGCGGATTATTCCTAAATTTGGCTTGAATAACCTTGGCTGTTACTTCCCGAAAAGCGACACTATCTACATAACTATCTAAACCACCCCCACCATGCCAAAACATGGCTTTCATACAGTATTCAGCATACTCAAAATTAATGCGATCGTGCCACCAGTGTTGGAGTAATTTCTGCCAAGATACTTGACCATTAAAATATTTAAAGAAGGGGAAAAAAACCAAAAACTGATTTTCTGCAATATAAATTAAATTTTTGGAATAAGCATCTAACACCACTCCATAACTTTTCAGGATACCCACTACCTCGATCAAATTCTGGGGAGTATCTTTTAACAATGCTTCCCCAGCCGTGAGACGATCAATATAGGATGCTAGGGGATGAGAGGAGGACTTGACAGGGATAGTGACCATGCTAGAAGCTTGATAAAATAACTTTCCTCATCTATTTTAACCCATAAAAGCACAACCAATTAGCGGCGGTGGCACGGCGAGTCATGCGGGGATTGAATTCGCCAATTTTATAACCAGTAAACCCCAATTTATCTTTTAATAATTGTTTATTTTCTGGCAAGATCGATCGAGTTAATTTTACTGTTGGGGGACGATTGCCAATAAAATCCGGGGGTTGAGGATATTCACCTCGCCAATCTTCCTCTACTTGACTATTATCCCATTTTTCTTGACTTTCATCGTAGCGATAACCTAAACTTTGCCAGACCAATTTATTAACGGTTTCGTCGTCAATTTCATCGTTAATAATCGCCCAAATTGTCTCTATATTTAATTCTGGTAGTTCCATAGATTAAGTAAATAGGAGATGGGGAGATGGGGGATGGGGAAGTGGGGTGATGAGAAGAATAAATAAAAATAATCTCCTGAATCCTGACTCCCGACTCCTGAATCCTGAATCCTGATCACTGATTACTGATTACTGATCACTGATCACTGACAATGGTAAACAACATCATTGATCATCACGCAAGCGTAGCCCATTTTGCCTCCTTCTAACGCCAAAATTATTTTTATTTTAACTATCGGTGTCGTGTCGGTTTCTGCATCGGCAATTTTTATCCGGTTAGCGATCGAAGCGGTAGGTAATGCTACGATCGCATTTAGTTTATTTTTAGCCACTTCTCGTCTGATATTGGCTTCTGTTGTCCTAATTCCGAACTGGTTTACCTTATCACGCCAAAAAGTCCCTGTTCAAGCCTATTATTACGCAGTGGGAGCGGGATTTTGTTTAGCTCTCCATTTTGCTACTTGGATTACTTCTCTATCTTACACATCGATCGCCGCTTCTACCACTTTAGTCACCACTAATCCCCTCTGGGTTTCTCTGTTGGGTTGGTGGTGGTTTCGAGAAAAACCGAGCAAATTAACCTTTATCGGCATTTTTGTGGCTCTAACGGGGGGATTATTCATTGTTTTAGCCGATCAATCTCTCAGTAGTTCTTATCCTAACCCTTTATTGGGCAATAGCTTGGCTTTAATTGGGGCAATTCTCGTTAGTGGTTATATTCTCCTCGGACGGGAAGCACAAAGAAAGGGCTTAAATATTAAGAATTATATAACTGTAGCCTACACTACCGCAGGATTAGTTTTATTACCTCCTATTTTTTTATTCGGTCAAGGTTACGAAAGCTATCCCTTATCCGTGTATGTTTATGTGTTAATGATGGCGATTTTTCCGCAATTAATCGGTCATACTAGCTTTAACTGGGCTTTGCGATGGATAGCACCGACAATAGTAACCATGGTAATTTTATTAGAGCCAATCGCCGCTAGTCTGTTAGGAGTGTTCATTTTTGGTGAAATACCAGCCCAAGAAGTCATTTATGGCGGATTAATTCTGTTAATCGGCGTAGGGATTGCTATTTTAGG
Organism: Microcystis sp. M113S1; assembly: GCF_020246945.1. NCBI lineage: Bacteria > Bacillati > Cyanobacteriota > Cyanophyceae > Chroococcales > Microcystaceae > Microcystis > Microcystis sp. M113S1. The sequence goes on from NZ_JADBSA010000051.1 coordinate 11,984, forward strand.
CGGATAAGCTTGTTAGTGTATCTAAATTACTGGTTAAGTGTAATCTCGATCGCCGACAAAGAAAGAATAGATTAGTGTACAATGCTAACTGCATGAGAGTTTAGACAATCTGAATCACTTGAGCAATAGGGTTTTCGGGGAATTAATTCCCTGACTAGAGTTATCGAAAATTTGGGTTAAAACCCCGTCCTTTTAGGACGGCTTTAAGCTACAATGGAAAAAGCGATAACCAAGCTAAAAACTGAAACTTGACAACAGATAGTAGGGGGTTTCGTTCAGAAAAGACTTCAAATTCGGCCTTGAACGAGTAAAACTTTCTAGGAAATAAGGTTGAACATTGGATTTTTTCGACTTGTTCAAAGTGGCCGGAGGGCATTCGGACACTCA
>NZ_JADBSA010000052.1:0-10412 GCF_020246945.1 Microcystis sp. M113S1
CCAAATGCGTTTAACCGCTATGGGATAGAGAGGTGCGTAGTTCACCCAAGGAGAATTAATCTCTCGAAGTAAAAGTGAAGGGAATTTCTGAAATGGAATTCAGTCTGTCTATATTTGACTATACTTTTACTAACTATGAGACGGGGAGGTTAATCAACAAAATTAGGGGAAAGAAAGGGCGCTAAGGGAGCAAAATCGGTTCTGATCCCGTCGAGAATTTCGCTGAAATCAACCCGATTAGCGAAATAATAGTGTCATCAACAATATCAGCCTCCTGGAGAGTTAAGATGCTCAGAAAACGTTTATTAATCCCCTTAATCTTATCCCTAGTCACTTTTGGTCTAGTGGTGGCCTGTAATTCCGGCACTCCCACCGGTCAAACTAACCCCAGTCCCGCAGAAAACGCCGCCACTGCTGCTATTCCCATCGGTGCAGCTTTGGCTCAAACCAGCAATCTCGCCCTATTGGGACAGGAACAGGTGATCGGTGTCAAGATGGCTGAAACATATTTTAATAAAAAGGGCGGAGTCAATGGAACACCGATTAAAGTTATTATCCAGGATGTGGCTGGGGATGAACCGGGAGCGATCAACGCCATCAATACCCTGATCACTCAAGATAAGGTGGTGGGTATTCTCGGTCCGTCCCTATCCCAACAAGCTTTTGCCGCTAGTCCGATCGCCGATCGAGCCAAAGTTCCTATTCTCGGTCCGTCTAACACCGCTAAAGGTATCCCCCAGATCGGTGAATATGTGGGTAGGGTGTCTGCTCCTGTGGCTGTGGTCGCTCCCAATGCGGTTAAAACCGCTTTAAAAATCGATCCCAAGATTAAAAAAGTGGCTGTCTTTTTTGCCCAAAATGATGCTTTTAGTAAATCGGAAACGGAAACTTTTCAAGAAACCCTGAAGAGTTTAAATCTTGATATTGTCACCGTGCAGAAATTCCAAACCACCGATACAGATTTTCAAAACCAAGCCACCGCCGCTATTAATATTAAACCGGATTTAGTGGTTATTTCTGGTTTGGTTGCTGACGGGGGCAATTTGGTCAAACAGTTGCGACAATTAGGCTATCAGGGGTTAATTATTGGTGGTAATGGTTTAAATACTTCTAATATTTTCCCTGTTTGTCAAGCTCAATGTGATGGCATTATCATTGCTCAAGCTTATAACCCGGAATTAGATAGTCCTATTAATCGGGATTTTGTCGCCGCTTATACAGCAGAAAATAAAAAAGCACCGCCCCAATTTACCGCTCAAGCTTTTACGGGAATTCAAGTTTTTGTCGAGGCCTTAAAACGGGTAGATGATAAAAATAAACTCAGTACACTTTCCCTCGCACAAATTCGCCAACAATTAAATCAGGAAATTTTAGCGGGTAAGTATGTCACTGTCCTGGGAGATATTGCTTTTACTCCCGAAGGGGAAATCATTCAGGATAAATTCTCCGTGGCACAAATTAAAATGGATGCCGATGGTAAAAATGGTAAGTTTACTTTTGTGAAAAATTAATAAGTAAGTGGTTCTTCTCGTTTCTACCTCGTTGCAAGGGTCTCCCTTGCAACGCATTTCCAGAGGTTCTAGCTCTTGTGTAACCGATCAGGGAAGGGAGGAATATCCTCCCTTTTCTCATGCCAAGGTTCTACCTTGGCATGAGAAAAATATAAAGATTGTATTAAATTGTATTTTTAAATACAGTGCTGGGGTGGAAAGTGTGTTGTGTAACAATCCGCCAGTCTTTGGTGTTGGGTAGTGTGGTGTCTTAACCCAACCGACAAAACGGCGATCGCCGTTAACCTGACAGACCAGATTGGAAGCTTGTGCTGTTGATCTAGGATTATTTACCGATTAATGACTCTTTTCGGAAATTAGAGGACAATACCGTGCCAGTAATTATGGATTTTAACAACTTTCCCCGACCTTTCTTTTTTATTCTCAAGCGATGTCAAAGACCGGATTGAAACGTTAGTAGTTATAATTGTTTAGCACTCGATCAACAGGATTGATTTCTACTTTGAAGAAAATGAAGATAAAACACGCGATTAATTGGCATAAATTTCTGAGTTTTCTAATTATATTGGGCTTAATGGCTTTTTATAATAATTTTACCCCAGTCGCTTGGATATACCTTGCCCTGCACGGAACTTACGGTCTTATGTGGTTGATCAAGGATAGATTATATCCGGATCAACAATGGGAAAAAGAAATACCGTTGGCTATGGGAATATTTACCTTTATCGTTCTCGGTTTATATTGGGTTGCCCCTTTTATTATTGTTAGCGGGAAGGTCACGGCCGCCGCTCCTTTAATATCCGTGGCGATAGCGATCAATATTATGGGGGTATTTCTCCATTACGGTAGCGATGCCCAAAAGTATTTTACCCTTAAATATAGGGAAGGATTGATCACCGAAGGTTTCTTTAGTCGTAGTCGCAATCCCAACTATTTAGGAGAGATTTTAATTTATCTGAGTTTTGCCCTGTTAGCCCAACATTGGCTCCCTTTTCTGATTTTGGGGGGATTCGTCGCCGGGGTCTTCATTCCCAATATGCTTAAAAAAGACCGCTCCCTCTCCCGCTATCCTGAATTTGACGCTTACAAAGCGAAATCCGGATTGCTATTACCCAAGCTAATAAACTCCCGTCTGGATGCTCGCCAATCCACTCAAACCTAAGCAAAGTTAAGGTCTTTCTCGTAAAGATGAAGTATAACCTAATTTGCTGAGGAGATTAAACCGCACGGTGCGCTATTAAGTTTCATTTAGGGGGTATTAGACCGATGGAAGTGGAATAGTAGCATAGGGAAAGGTGCTAAACCGCAGGGAGCGGTTTAATTAATAATTAGGCTCTTCCCGCTTTGTATAGAACCTATTTGGTATCTCTCTTGTGACGCTTCACGGGTAAGAATTACAGGTATTTTGGCTAATTCGCTCTAATCCATACTGGGTAAGGATTTTGGGAAAGATACCAAATGGAATCTATCAAGTTCTTTTCGTTGCCTTCCTCAAGATATTTACACAACCAGGTTTGCACTGTGTTTCTATGATGCCCTAAACTTTTAGCTATCACCTTGATGGCGGGAGCTTTTTCTTGTTTTAGCCAATACAGCACTTGCAGTTTGTCTTTTTCCCTAGCGGTGGTTGCTTCTTTGATCCGTTGAGTTAATTCCTCTGCGCTTTCTTTGACTACTGTTGAGGTTACTCCTGCCATAATTTTTGAATAATAAGAGTTATGGTCGGTTAAGCGTCAAAACATCTAGGCTTTTCCTTGATGCTGGCAATGTAAACTTTGATTAAGAGAAAGACTTCTAGCTCCGATCCGATGTTATATTAATAATTGAAGCTAAGGAAAAAAGCTTCCCTGACAGATCAACTGGCAAGGTTATAAGGTCAAGTTCACAAAGGAGTAAACCCTGTTAAAGTTACATTCTGTCTCGATAACGACGATAACAGCGATCGACCTGAACGCTCATATTTCCTAGAGTAGAGAACAAGGGAGTTAGGCAATTGCAACTAAGGTTCAATGCGTCTCCAACCAGTCTCAAGTTGTGAGGGGAAATACCTGAGAATCGGTAAACTGATCGCTGTTATTGTTTGTCAACACAAGTAATTGATAATTGCAGTCGCTCTCCTTTGATGAGATAATAGAAAGTCTTCTGTTCAAAAGGATATCGATAGGATGCGACTCTCTCAACAGCTTTTTGTCACTCTCCGGGAAGACCCAGCCGAGGCGGAAATCCCCAGTCATAAATGCTTAGTCCGTGCCGGTTACATTCGTCGCATTGGCAGCGGTATTTACGCCTATTTACCCCTGATGTGGCGGGTTTTGCAGAAAGTCTCCCAGATAGTCCGGGAAGAAATGAATAAAGCCGGCGCCCAAGAATGTTTACTTCCCCAACTGCAACCGGCGGAACTCTGGCAAGAATCAGGCCGTTGGGACACCTACACAAAAGCAGAAGGGATTATGTTTGCCCTGACGGACCGGCAAAACCGGGAGTTAGGATTAGGACCGACTCACGAAGAAGTAATTACTGCCGTCGCTCGTGATTTAATTCGTTCCTATCGACAATTACCGGTTAATTTATATCAGATTCAAACTAAATTTCGCGATGAAATTCGCCCTCGTTTTGGTTTAATGCGGGGACGAGAATTTATTATGAAAGATGCCTATTCTTTCAATCTCGACGAGGAATGTTTAAAGAAAACCTATCAAGCGATGGATATAGCTTACCGCAATATTTTCCGCCGTTGTGGGTTAGCTTTTCGGGCAGTAGAAGCCGATTCTGGAGCGATTGGTGGTTCCGCATCCCAAGAATTTATGGTCTTAGCTGATGCCGGAGAAGATGAGGTTTTATTTACCGCCGATGAAAAGTATGCGGCTAATGTGGAAAAAGCCGTTTCTTTGCCGGCAGATAAAGTGGCTTCTCCCTTTAAAAAGTTTGCTAAAAAAGAGACTCCTAACACCAACACTATCGAAAGTTTAGCTAAATTTCTCGATTGTTCTGCCACCGCTATCGTCAAAAATGTTCTCTACGAAGTGGTTTATGATAGCGGCATAACTGTTTTAGTTTTGGTGAGCATTCGGGGAGATCAAGAGGTTAACGAAGTTAAACTACAAAATGAATTAATTAGACAGGCGAGCCGTTACAATGCTAAAACAATTTTGGCTTTAAAAATACCCGATGCTGCCGCTCAACAGAAATGGGCAACTAAACCCTTACCTTTAGGTTATATTGCTCCCGACTTAGAAGATAATTTGCTCAAAAAAGCCAGCGATATAGCTCCTCAATTTTTACGCATAGCAGACAACACGGTGACAGACTTAGAAAACTTGATCACCGGTGGCAATGAAACGGGGTTTCATTTAGTGGGGGCGAATTGGGGTAAAGATTTTATCTTACCGGAATTAATCGTCGATCTACGCAAAGCTCAGGTAGGCGATCGAGCTATTCATGATCCTAATCAAACCTTGCAAAGTGCTAGAGGAATTGAAGTCGGTCATATCTTCCAATTGGGCTATAAATATTCTCAGGCCATGAATGCTTTCTATACTAATGAAGCGGGAGAATCTACCCCCATTTGTATGGGTTGTTATGGCATAGGAGTATCCCGTTTAGCACAGGCAGCCGTAGAACAATCCTACGATAAAGATGGCATTATTTGGCCTGTAGCTATTGCCCCCTATCAAGCGATTGTGGTTATTCCCAATTTAGCCGATGCCGAGCAGGTAAAAACCGCCGAAAGTTTATACAATGAGTTAAATCAAGCGGGCATTGAAACCCTTTTAGATGACCGGGATGAACGTGCAGGAGTTAAGTTCAAAGATGCGGATTTAATTGGGATTCCCTATCGCATTGTCACGGGTAAATCTCTCAAATCGGGTAAGGTGGAATTAGTCGAAAGAGCCAGTAAAAAAGCGTCAGAAGTAGCAATTAATGAGGTGGTTTCCTATTTAAAAACTGCTATTTCAAAGGTAAATGCTTCTGATTAAGTGATTAAATATACAGATAATTTTGCCTGTTTAGGGGTTTGATGATCGAGGATGGCTGGTTTAAGGCATCAAAAACTGTTCCCTGTTGCCACTCAAAGACTTTTTCAGCATTACTGTTGGAGTGTTGGGGGATTTTTCTCTAAAGCAGCTAATAATTTGCTTAATTTCTTGAAAAACTTCTTCTAAAAAAGGAGCTTTTGAGATTACTATATTATCTTCACGGGGATTACTCCAAACGGTATGACTACCTTTACCGTGGCGATAGGTAAACCCTGCTTTCAGAAGTATAGACTTGAGTTCTCGTATTTTTTTAGGCATTTGCTATCTGCTGGAGTAATTTTATTGCAGTTTGAGCATTATTAAGGTATTACAAAGAATCTAGGCATGACGGAGGGATTGAATATATTCGACCATTTCGGGAGGAAAGCGTTGGCTTAATTCCTCATCGGGAAGTTGGGACAGCATCCGAAAATAATTCTTTCTTACTGTTTGAATGTTAGGGTGATTTTCGCCTAATGTAGCTATCAAAATAGCAATGGCTCTTTGATAGAGCAGTTCTGCTTCTGTGTATTTCCCTTGAGCGTAATAAAGATTTGCCAGATTGTTGAGACTGGTCGCCACATCAGGATGCTCTTTTCCTAATTGCTTTTCCCAAATCTCCAGCACTCTTTGATAAAGAGGTTCTGCTTCTGCGTATTTCCCCTGATCTTGATAAAGACTCGCCAGATTGTTGAGATTAGAAGCAACACTAGGATTATTGCCACCAAATAACTCTTCATGGATTTTTAATCCTTGTAAAAATAGAGATTCTGCTTGAGCAAAATTGCCTTGATATTGATAAGAAATACCTAAATTGCTCAAAGCATTGGCTTCTGATGTTTTATCACCAATTTGTTGGGCAATTTCTAATTGTTTTTGAAAATATTCAATTGCTTGCTGATATTGTCCTAAGGATTGATAAGTAATCCCCAGATTTCCGAAAGCATTTGCTAGGGCAAGAATATCGCCGATCTCCTGAGCAATTGCTAATTGTTCTTGAAGATGTGCAATTGCTTCTTGATACTGCCCTAAAGACTGATAAGCCGCTCCCAAATTACCTAAAGTATTCGCCTCCGAATACCGATCATTGATTTCTCTAATAATTACTAATTGTGGCTGAAGATATTGTATTGCTTCTCTATATTGACCCCAAGATTGATAAATAAATCATTGCTAACCGGCTAAGAGCAAAAACCTCAGATTGTTTATCACCAATATCCTGAGCTTTTTAAAAGAGCTTTTGATAGATTTTAGGATCATGTTTTTTGGGTGCAATCTGATCAAAGTTCTCAAGATTTAACTCTGTTTCATAATTACTAGCCTGAGCCGAATTAGTTTGATTTTTATTAATCTGAATCATCATCATCCTCCAATAAATTTAAAACTTGCTCAAATTGTGATTCTGCGGATTGAATTGCCTGAATCCATTCTGATAATTCTTTAACTGTTATACTAAATCCGTTGAGCATAGGCTACTTATAAGGACAGGCACTCATGCAATAGGCACTCATGCAAAAGGGGGAATAAATAATCAGTCTTTAATAACCAGATTTAGTATAAACTGGTTATTAGAGTGTTAGAAAATAAACTATGAAACTCGCTCTTTCCCTACTATCAGCTGGTCTTTACAAGTAATTTACATAACCATCAGCTTAACTCGCACAAATTTTTAACTGGGATTGTTGCTATACTGGTGGCTCTTGACAAAAGATCATGTTAATTATTTTTCTGATAAGGATTATTAGTCACCTTTTCATGTAATATGGGTCTATGGCAATATTTTCGAAGGATCACGAGCGATGCAATCCCTAATGCTCAGAGTTAAAACTGCTTGGAGAAGCAAAAAAGCAAAGATGATTATATCGCTCCTATTGCTTTTTATCTTGATGCCGATTTTTCTTTATGCTTGTTTTAGTGATCTTCCTAACCAATCATCGGAGCAACAGCAAGGAACCCTTTTGGTGTGGTATCCAGAAGAGGGCGATTTAACTGAAGTAGTAGGTCTCGGTTTGCAAGAGTTTGAAAAATTAAATCCGCAGGTGACAATTCTTGAACAAGCTATTTCTATCGATGAGATACCCGAACGTTTTTTTAAACAATCTCAAAGCGGATTAGGTGCAAGTGTTATTCTAATTTTTTCGAGAAATATACCCAGATTAGTATCCCAAGGAGTACTGGAGGAAATTGACCGGAAAAATCTAGATTTATCTATTTATAATCCCCCAACCCTGAAACAAGTTAGCTATCAAGGAAAAATCTATGGCATTCCCTTAGGTTCTCGTACTCGTGTACTGTGTTACAATCAAAAAAAATTACAAGTTAGTCCCGATCCGCTCCTGAAGCAACCTCCTACCAGTTTAGAGGGATTAGTGGAACGTGCGCGCAAAGGTTATTCTGTGGGGATAGTTTCCTCTTTTGAAGATACTTTTTGGGGAATGGCAATTTTTGGCAGCTATTTGTGGGATGATCAGGGTAGGCTGCAACCTCGCTTAGATGGTTGGGCAAAATGGCTAGAATGGCTAAAATTCGCCTCGTCACAGCCTAATTTTATCCTTAATCGTCAACGGGAATTACTTCATGATGCTTTTGCTAGAGGTCGCTTAACCTATTATGTGTGTAATTCTATTGAAATTGCCGATTTAAAAAACAGCCTCCAAGATGATCTCAGAGTCGCTTTACTCCCCCAAGAAACTCAAGGTAAAGCAGCACCAATTCTCTATACACGGGTGATGGTATTTAATCGCAATAATAGTGATAATGAAAATAGTTTGGGATTAGCTTTAGGAAAATTTCTCACCAATCCCGAACAACAATTACAAGCAATCATCCAAACAGAAAGTTTTATTCCCACTAATCGACGGGTGCAGATCGAAGGAAATTTACTACCGATTGAATCGGTATTATTACAACAATCTCAAAATGCCGTGGCAGTTCCTCTGGATGATTGGGAAAAGTTGAATAAAATTTTAGAAGAGGGAGAATTTTGGTATGAAAGAGCGATCGCTGGTGAAATATCTTCCTCAACAGCAGCCGAAAAACTGACACTTTATATTCAATCAGGTCTCGATCAGGAAGTCAGGAAAATAAATTAATTATGAACAACAATATTCCCTCTCTTTCGGAAATAATTGCTAACCAATTATTATTTTTAGGACGCAGAAATGTTCAAAACCAATTAACGATTATTTTTATATCTTTAATTCTTGCTTGGTTATTATCAAAATGGTTATGGTCTTACTTGAGAAAAAGATTTCCTCACGTCACCAGGTTGATTCACAGTGATAAAAATTTAACCCTCCGTCAATATTTTGCTATCCTGATAGAGTTTCTTAATTTTCCAGTTATTAGTCTAATTTTACTTGACTTAAATTATCTAATTTTTTTCAGTCAAAATTGGATAAGAGGAATGATTAGTTTATCTATAAAACTCCTGTGGTTTTATTTAATTTATCGTTGTTTATTAGCTGGATTATACGCCAAGTTTTCCGTCAATACAATTAAATATTATCATTTCCGGCTTTTAGCACCTTTATTGGTGTTATTTCTCCTGAGAACCATGATTGGTTTTTACAATAATATTCAGGAAATTGCCCAAGTATCTCCCTTCAATTTATTCAATAGTCCGATCACATTGAGAAGCATATTTATTTTGATAATAGCTCCCTATTTTCTGGTGATTATTGTTGTTCTTATAGAGACTATAATTCTGAGTATTGCCAATTTAAATCAGCAAGCTAGTCGCGGTGAAATTGAAGCAACTTTACTGTTAGGACGTTATTTTTTCATTGTCTTAGGTGTTATCATCATCTTGGGTTATGTGGGAGTTAATGCAACGGCAATAGCGGCAATTACTGGCGGTTTATCTGTGGGTATTGGTTTCGGTATGCAGCAAGTAGTCAGTAATTTTATTAGCGGTATTTTACTATTATTTGAAAAAGTTCTCAAACCTGGAGACATAATTAATATTGAAGGGCAAACTTCTCAGGTAAAAAAGCTAGGTATTCGAGCGACAACAGTGCAAATTCTTACAGACAATTCCGAAAAAATTATTCCCAATCAAAAGTTTTTTACTGAGGATGTCACCACCTATACGGGTAGTGATAACTTGATTTATTGTTCAATTGTTATCGGAGTTGGTTATCATTCTAACGCACAACAGGTGATGAATTTATTGCTAGACATTGCTGACCAACATCCTCATATACTTAAAAACCCGCAACCAGTAGCTTTTTTTCTTAATTTTGATCATTCTAGTTTAAACTTTGAATTAAAGTTCTGGTTGGATAATGTTAACAGGAAAAAGCGAGTAATTAGTGATGTTAATTGTGTTATTCTTGATAGGTTTACTCAACAGGGTATCGAGATTCCCTTCCCGCAGCAAGATATTCACATTCGCAATAATTAACCTGAGTTCGGGATCAGCTAAAACCCTGATGCTACCGTAGCCTGAAACTCCTATTCTTTCGTGGAAGCTATGGCAAAATTCCCTTAAACCGAACTGGCGTTAATTAGCAATTTATTCTGGTCAAAAAAACCAGCTGATTATTTTCATCTTAAGATATATCAATTCCCCTGATTAAATTCATACTAAATCCGTTGAGTATAGGCTACATATCAGGATAGGCAAAAGGGGGAATAAACAATCAGTCTTTAATAACTGGATTTAGTATCATATATTTATTGTTTTTTATTAATAGTTAATGTCTTGACATAAAAACAACTTTAATATACTATCTACCCTAGATAGGGTCTGCTGAATAAATCTAAAAACCTTGTTGGGTAAGACTTTTAGACTTTTTGTCAATCAAAAAGTACCGGACTGGGAGTGATCAGGGGGAAAATTCCGGGACTTTTTCCCTGAAAATTAGGTAGTTGACCACCTGAA
>NZ_JADBSA010000053.1:0-3255 GCF_020246945.1 Microcystis sp. M113S1
AGTACCAGGCATGGGAGTGATCAGGGGGAAAATTCAGGTACTTTTTCCCTGAAAATTAGGTAGTTGACCACCTGAAAATCGGTAAAACCCATCCCCCAACCCCCAACCCCCAACCCCCAACCCCCAACCCCCAACCCCCAACCCCCAACCCCCACCGAAAAACTTTTTCAGCAGACCCTAATTAAACTGAGTATTGGATATTCTAGTACAAATGTCAAAACTGCCTTTCCCTGCCCCCAGGAAAAACTTTTTCAGCCAGCCCTATCTAAAATATCCAATAATTCTAGGGGATGATCAATGAGATGATCGGGGTTAAATTGAGTGAGAATTTGAGGGGAATTAAAGCCCCAAGCGACGGCCACCACTTGCACTCGACTTTTTTGGGCAGCAGTAATATCTCTAGTTTCATCGCCGACATAAATCATTTCATCGGGACAGAATTTATTTTGTCGGATCAGGCGATCGATAATTTTGTGTTTGCCGAATAAAGGCGTTCCCGAATAGATAAAATCAAATAAACTTAAGAGTTGATTATTTGCTAAAAAGATGGTGACGTTTTCTTTGGTATTAGAAGTTATTATTCCTAATCTATAGCCTCTTTCTTTAAGAGTGGCGAGGCAGTGATGCCAGCCATGGAAAGGTTTCAGACATTCAATTTGTTTATTTAATTCCCGTTTAACTCGATAGAGTAAAAAAGGGATTTTAACGGGGGAAACTTGGGATTGTTTAATAATTTCTTGGGAACTAAGGTTTTTTAGTCTGGCCAAATCTTCCTCGTTGATGGGTTGATAACCGAAATTTTTAGCCAAACGATTGACAATCTCCACGAAAGTATCGTGGGTATCGGCGATAGTACCATCAAAATCGAACACTACTACTTTAATTGTCATCTTGTACGGGGTGAGGGGAATGAGCTAAATTAGCTTGGGCATTACGTCGCCACTGCTGAGGTTTGATTCGACGCAGGGCTGACGAGATGAAACGACGATCCCACTCCTCTATAGTTAGATTAGCTAATTCATCCAACCTTGGCGAGAGGTTTTCGGGACGAGGTTGAAAATCCTCCACGTCGGTAACTTGGGCAAAACGTTGATTCCAAGGACAGACATCTTGACAGATATCGCAGCCAGCTACCCAACCTTGTAAATTCTTGGCAATTTCTGTAGGCAAAGTTACAGCACGATTTTCGATGGTATGGTATGCAATACAGCGATTAGCATCCACCACATAGGGACTAACTATTGCTTGGGTCGGACAAGCGCTTAAACAACGGCTACAGGTGCCACAATGGTCACTATGGGGTTGATCCGGTTCTAAAGGTAAATTAGTTAATATTTCTGCTAAAAACACCCAACTGCCGTAATTGCGGGTAATTAAATTACCATTCTTGGCAATCCAGCCGATCCCTGCTCTTTGCGCCCAAACTTTATCCTGTACTGGTCCTGTATCCACATAGTAACGGGTTTGAATTTGCTCCCCCTGACTTTCTAACCATTGACTGAGGGCTTTTAATTTTTTACTTAATACTTTGTGATAATCCCGTCCCCAAGCATAACGGGAAATTTTGCCATGGTTTTGCTCTTGACTGTGTTGCTGGGGGGTGTAGTAGTTAAGGGCGAGACCAATTAGCGATCGCACTTCTGGCCAAAGAGTTTTGATATCCTGTCGTTTCGGGTTAGTCATCCAATCCATATCAGCGTTATAACCCCGCTCTAACCAGCTTTTTAGATGGGATACCGCCGAGTCTTGGCTGTCCACAGAGGCAATACCGACCTCATGGAAGCCCAACTCTAGCGCTTTTTCTTTGATTTGTGTTTCTGTCACCATAGAAATATCTTAAGTCAAGTATTTGTAACAATTATTGGCAATTCTAAATTTTTTGTTACATAATCGGCTGGTAAAGAGATAAGACTGACTGGTACTTAGGTAGTACAATTAGAGTAAGAATTAAAACAAATAACCATGGCTCAACCGATTACCATCGAAGATATCTATAAACTTTTTGAGAAAACTAACGAAAAGTTTGAACAATCACGTCAAGAATACGATCGCCGGGCTGCTGAAGCCAAGGCTGAAGCCGATCGCCGGGCTGCTGAAGCCGATCGCCGTTTAGCCAAGCTAGAGAAAACAGTGGCCAATACCAGTCGTGCCGTGGATAGTTTAACCACTCGCTGGGGAAGATTTGTCGAGGAATTAGTCGAACCTGCTGTTATTAGCCTATTTCGTGGCAAAGGTATCGATGTTAAAGAAACCTACAGTCGTGCCAGGGTAAAACGGCAAGGAATAGCCATGGAGATTGACATTTTAGCCGTCGATGAAACCGAGGTAGTTTTAGTAGAATGTAAGTCTCGTTTATCGAAAGATGATGTCAATGAGTTTTTAGAAAAATTAAGTCGATTTAAAGAAGCATTTCCCCATTATAAAAACTATCAAGCTTATGGTGCAGTGGCAGGAATAGAAATAGATGAAGGAATAGATCGTTATGCCTATAAACAAGGTTTATTTGTGATTAAACCATCAGGAGAACCGGTAGAAATCATTAATGATTCTGGTTTCGAGCCTAAATTATGGTAGGAGAAAGATGCTCTCGTCACCGGGCAAAGTATTGGCAGGAGGTCTAATTTTTCAAACCTAGCACTAGACTAACTTATGGATATAATGCACGATTAGTATTCATATTTTGATTCAGTAACCTCTTGCATAATTAATTTTTGAGGATTCAAAAACGGTAAAAATAAGGATTAAATGGCATAAAATCTGTGAATAGACCATGTAATTGATTGTTATTCATTCTTAATTCTCCTGACGACCGACGACCGGCTCCTAACCCCAACAACAATTTTTGATTTTTACAAGAGGTCTAGTAACGGGGAGCATCTGACCTTTGTAACTCCTAAATTAAGTTTTATGTCAAGCTATTTTGAAAGCCTTACCAGAAGCAAGTTTTAGAGACAAGCGTAATTACTCACTTGCATAAATGAGATGCTCCCTAGTAATAGTAACGTCTTGTCCTAAAATTGCCAATAGCCAGTTTCAATGCACAAGAGCCTGATGGCTAAAAACTGGCTCCAGTTTTTGCCCGGGATAGCACAGCTTGATCGCAGTGGATCGTAAATTGACATCCTCACCGCCGTAAAACGGACGGTGATTCCCAAACCTCACGATTTAGGTTTCTGCTTCTTTCCCTTGCGGGGTTTCGCACCTGCCTTAACAGATTTACTCTGTTCTGGTCTTATGGTCGCTCTACAGACTGAC
>NZ_JADBSA010000054.1:0-3467 GCF_020246945.1 Microcystis sp. M113S1
AAACAGCCCACAAATAAAATTCAGAGCCGTCCACCGCCGGACAGTCGGTAGACGTTAAACTAAAACGCTTGTGGATTCGGTCTGACGGGGGCATAGTCTTCCGATTGTGTCTAGTTAAGAGGAGTAGAAGCAAGAATCTCCCGTCACAGCGTAGCTTGACGGCGAGAGTGTCAATGTCTTGTATTTGGAGAAAGCTTGTGGATTTATCGCGCATTCCTGCCCAACCGAAACCCGGTTTAATTAACGTTTTAGTGGAAATTACCGCCGGTAGTAAGAATAAATACGAGTTTGATAAGGATTTAAACGCCTTTGCTCTCGATCGCGTTCTCTATTCTTCGGTACAATATCCCTGTGATTATGGTTTTGTTCCCAATACCCTCGCCGATGACGGCGATCCTTTAGATGGTATGGTGATCATGGATCAGCCTACTTTCCCCGGCTGTGTGATTACGGCGCGCCCTATTGGTATGTTAGAAATGATCGATGGTGGTGATCGCGATGAAAAAATTCTCTGTGTTCCCGCTAAAGATCCTCGTTATGCTGAGGTAAAATCCCTCAAAGATGTCTCTCCCCATCGCTTGCAGGAAATCGCCGAGTTTTTCAAAACCTATAAGAATCTAGAGAAAAAAGTCACAGAAATTCTCGGTTGGAAAGATGTGGACGCAGTAACCGCTTTAGTTGAACAGTGTATCGCTGCTTATAAGTAATCTCAGTCCAAAATCAGTTATCAGCTATCAGATTTGAGTTTTAAGTAAACGATGCTCAGTAGACATAGACCTAATATTATCCCAAGGCTAAAAGTTTTTCTGCTTAAGAGATTTGTCCGAATAGAAATGGTTTTAATTACTTCATATTTTTTCAATATAGCAACGAAAGATCTATGTCTCAATTAGCGAACTATTTGTTAGTACACAAGAGAAAAGTAAGCTTTGATTGGGTTATAATTCTTGGAGATGTCTATTGACAAGTTTGGCTCTCTTTTCACTGATTACTGCTCACTGATAACTGAAATCCCCACACCCCAATTTATGCGAATAGAAACCTTAAAATCGGGTTTAATCGTCTCCTGTCAAGCGCCAGTGGAGTCATCTCTGCACGATCCTGTAATTATTGCCGCCATGGCTCATGCTTGCGTGGATAGGGGTGCTTGTGGGGTCAGAATTGATAGTCCCACTCATCTGAAAGCCACCCGTCAACAATTGCCGGATATACCGATAATTGGGCTCTGGAAACGCAATTATCGCGATTGTTCGGTATATATTACTCCCAAATATCAAGATGCTCTCGCTATTGCCGATGCGGGTGCAGATATAATTGCCTTGGATGCTACCCCAAGAAAGCGTCCTAATGATGAAAATTTAGCCACAATTATCGATCGTATTCATCAGGAAACTGGTAAATTAGTCATGGCAGATATAGACTCGATCGAAAGTGCTATTTATGCCGTGGCAGCCGGTGCTGATATTGTCGGTACAACTCTTTACGGTTACACAGAAGCAACTAAAAATCTGCCACCGCCGAGTTTTTCTTTCCTAGAAGAATTAGTTAATAAGTTATCAGTTCCTGTTATCTGTGAAGGAGGAATATCGACTCCAACAGAAGCAAAAAAAGCCCTCGAAGTTGGTGCATATTCGGTAGTTGTTGGCACGGCAATTACAGGGATTGATTTAAAAACTACCGCTTTTTTACAAGTAATTTTATCAAAAGATTAATGGGAGGCAAAAAAAACAAAAAGTTTAGCCGCACCTCCTAAAATAGCGACAACCAAAGCGATTAAAATCCCCCGGTTTGTGAATTGCTGATAGGCAATCCCTGCGGTCAATCCGTTAATTTTTTCCTTACTACAATAGCCAAAAACCCTTATCCAGCAATGGATAAACCCGTTAACTTTTCTTAACGTACCCATGTTTATTGTAATATTTATTAATAGACAGGGATGGATCATATTTGCTAAAAAGGAGATCAAGTCAAAAAAAAGAACCCTTGGCAACCTCTCAAAATTACCCGATGATATTATCAAAATTAGCCACAGCAAGAGGATTTAATGGCGAGACTTGTAGCCATAGTTTAGGACAATTATTAGACTTAGAGAAAGCCTTAGATTTATTAAAGGTTTCCCTGATTTGTCCCCAGTAACTGGGCATCAGAAATTCTCTTAATCCCTCCTACAGCACAGGTTATGACCTTGTGTCAAAGGGCAAGTCTAGTAATAAAATGATCAAATTCTAACTACGCCACCGTAAAATTTGTGCTTTAATGGGGTTGACAAAATCCCGTTTTTCTGCTTGAGATTTTTCGTATTCTTGCTTGAGGCGATAATACCATTTGGCCTGGGTATCGGCATCATCAATTAACATCAAAGCTGGATGATAACTAAGTCCTTCCTGTTGTTTAATCACCACATCGCGATCCTGTTTAAGAAATTGTCGGGTTAAATAACGCAAAAGAGGGGTTAAAAATGCCAACCAAGGAATCGTATAGTATAAACTTTGATGGACTTCGCAGTGATTTTCATCGATGGGAGTAATTGCCGTAAAAGCACAGGCCAAATAGCGATCACCTCGTAGTATTTCTGTACGCACCGAGGGCAATTCAAAAACAATTTCAATCGATACCTTATTACCCAAAATTTTATAAGGTTTCGCACTTACGGGCATATCATAGGGGGCAAGACGAAAACCGAGGGGAACTGGTTCGTATTGTTTTTCTTTGACCCGAAATTTGCGCGGACCGCTGCGCCACCACCAAGAAGTATGAACGTAGGGACCGTGGGCCGGATCCATCAATCCCACCACCGCATGGTCAATATTGCAGTCAAAAGTGATAGTTTCGGCTATTTTGGGGGTAAGTTTGCCAAAATCGCTAATAATCGGCACAGGAGGCAGATTTTCTTGCTTAATTTCCCTTTTTGAGTCTGCCGGAATAAACACCCAGATATGACCTTGTATTTCGCGACAGGGATAACTGGTGACACAAATTCGGCTAATATCAAGGCGATCGTGTTCGGTTAATGAGGGTATCTCAGAACAAACGCCATCGCTAGTGTTAAATTTCCAGCCATGATAGCAACAGTACACCCCATCCCCTTCAATCCAGCCATGGTGCAGCGGAATGCCGCGATGGGGGCAAATATCCCGCAATGCGAACACTTCTCCATCCTCTCTCCTACCGACAACAATCGGTTCACCTAGCATTTTTTTGGCCATTAGCTGACCGGGTTTCAGTTTATTTGCCGGTGTGGCCACATACCAAAAGTCGCGCAGTAAGCTAGTCATAGGGTTTGTCTGGAGAGCTTCGATCGTTCATCCTATCATCAGAAATGAAGGTTTTGACATCCTCACCGCCGTAAAACGGACGGTGATTCCCAAACCTCACGATTTAGGTTTCTGCTTCTTTCCCTTGCGGGGTTTCGCACCTGCCTTAACAGATTTACTCTGTTCTGGTCTTATGGTCGCTCTACAGACTGA
>NZ_JADBSA010000055.1:0-17341 GCF_020246945.1 Microcystis sp. M113S1
ACTTTAAACTCTAAGACAAACATTTTACGCAGGGGGTACTTAGATAAAATCAGTATAGCACAATAAAAGTTAAGTTAACAAGCTATAGTTTAAAAAGCCGTCCTAAAAGGACGGGGCTTTAACCCAAAATTTCGGTAAGCGTTTCAAAGGCCTCATCTTGCGTACCGAAACCACCGGGGAATAAAGCTACTGCGTCACTTTCCCGCAGAAAAAATAGTTTTCTGGTAAAGAAATATTTAAAATCGATTAATTTGGCATCATTTATGATACAGGGATTAGCCCCCTGTTCAAAGGGTAGCTGAATATTTAATCCGAAGGAATTTTCCCGTCCAGCGCCTTCATTCCCCGCTTGCATGATACCACCCCCGGCACCGGTTAACACCATAAAACCGTATTGACTGATACAGCGCGCGAACTCTACTGCGAGACGGTATTCACTGCTATCGGGTTTGATGCGTGCCGAGCCAAAAATGGTCAGTTTACGAATATGACGGTAGGGGTAAAATACCTGAAATCCCTTTTCTATATCTTCGATCGCGTAGGTTAAAATTTTCCAATCCAGGCGATCGATTTCCTCCTCGGCAATTCTGACTATTGCTTCCAGAGATCTTTGAATCCATTTACCATCTTTCAAGTGGGGTAAATGTTGCACCAATTTCAGCAAGTCTTCGCTTAATTCAGAATAGGAGTTGTCCATTTATCAGTTATCAGTTATCAGTTATCAGTTATCAGTTATCAGCTTTTTGTTTTGCCGTTAATCAGCGATTTTTCTGGTGAATATCACTACTATCTAGCCTGATGGCTTATGGTTTCAAAACTGTTCAGGATTATTTATTGCTTGATTAACTTGGGTGATTTGGGTTTGAAAATATTGTTCACGATAACGGATAGCTTGGGCTAATTCCGCACCTTTTTGGAAAGCGAGTAAAGCTTGGGGATAATTTTTTCTCTCTAGATAAATTTGACCGATTTGATCGTAGGTATTCATTAAACCGTAGTAATTATAACCCAATTCATGGACTTTAATTAATTCTTGATAGATTTGTAGAGCATAATCTACCTGTTGATAACTTTTATAGAGTTCGGCCAACTTATTTAAAGCTTCTCCTGCGATGCCGTACTGTTGTAAAGCAAAAGCGAGAGAATAGGCTTCTTGAAAGTTTTGGCTGGCTTTATTTGCATCTTTTAAAGCTTGATAATCTAAACCAATTTGAATTTTTAGAGCGGGGATTAACTGTATTTGCTGATTTCTGATCTGGGTTTCAGCTATTTCTTCTTTAATTTTTACGGCGTTAGCTGGTTGCAGAGATTCTCGATAAATTTCTGCTAGTCTTTGCAAATAAATTCCTTGAGTTAAAGAATTATTCTGCGTCTTAGAAATAGTTAATAATTCCTCGTAAACTGGGGCGGCTTTTTGATAATCAAAACGGGATAAATGAATTTGACCAAGTTTATTTAAAGTTGCTTCTACTGCCACATTATCCCCAGATTTTCTGGCATTAGCCAGGATTTTATCATAGATAATTATCGCCTCATTAAAAGCTCGTACCTGTTCATAGGATGTACCTAGTAATGCTAATAATTCTCCGTCCATTGTCTGGTTAGTTTCCGCAGTTTGTTGCACAGTTTTTAAACGAGCAGTAATTAATTTAACATCCTCGGTTCGATCTCGATTCCAAGCTGCTAACCCCACTTTTCCCAAAGATTTTACTTCTTCTTTTGCTCCTAAATAACGATTTAATTTAATAACTTCATACCAGATGGGAAAAGCTTCCTCATTTAATCCCGCATCGTATTTAGCTTGAGCTTCAGCATCGCGTCGATCGATGTATAATAGCAGTTGACGACGCTCCAAGGGAGTTAAAGGGCGATCAATTCCGGGTAATAAAGGACTTTTTAGGGGAGTTTCGAGGGGATTGGGTGCAGGGGTTTCTGTTTGTGCTAGGAGAGGAAGGGAAGTACCGATCAAACAGAGCCATAAACCGAGAGAAAAACGTAGCATAATAGACTGATAGGAGCGTAGTAGAGGAGGATATTTTGTGATCGATCGATTCTATAAGAGACTGACTGCCGAAAATTTGCGTTTCCCAATTTTGGGTTTAATTGCTAGTTTGATTGTAACCTTTAGTCTGGCTGCCTGTGGTGTCTCCCCGCAAGTTTTAGCAGAACAACGAATGTTTCTACCCCTCTCGGTCGAGTTTTTGGGAGAATATCAATTACCACAAGCGGATTATCAAGACACAAGGGTGGGGGGATTATCGGCAATTACCTATGATCGTGCCAATAACCGCTTTTATCTTCTCAGTGATGATCGTTCTCAGAAAGCTCCGGCCCGCTTTTATCGGGCTAGTTTGCAGATAAATGGTGAAAAAATCGAAAAAGTGAATTTAGAGGCAGTCACGTTCCTAAAAGATGGCAAGGGAGAAACGTTTAAAAAGGGATCGATCGACCCGGAAGGTATCGCTTTTTCGCCCCGACAAACTTTGTTTATTTCCAGTGAAGGTGCGGTTAAACAGGGAATTGATCCTTTTATTGCTGAATTTGATTTGCAGGGACAATTAAAGGAGTCTTTGTTAATTCCTAATCGCTTTTTACCGGATGATAGCAATCAAAAAGGAATACAGGATAATTTAGGGTTTGAATCCTTAACTTTAGGGATTACCAGCACTCTCAAAGACGATCCTTTTCGTTTGTTTACTGCCACAGAAAACGCGTTAATTCAAGATAGTCCCACGGGAAAAAGAGCAGAAAATCTCAGAGTGCGACTTCTTCATTATGTTATTGATCCGATTGGTGCGCCTGTGTTAGTATCAGAACAATTGTATGTGTTAGATGAGCCACCCAGTGGTGCGAGATACTACGGTTTAACGGAATTATTAGCTTTAGAAAAAGAGGGTTATTTTCTCAGTTTAGAGCGAACTTTTGGTTTAGAAGGTTTTGGAGCGAAACTATTTCAGGTAGTTAATGGGAGTGCCACTGATACCTCGAAAATTGCTCGGATACCGGGAGAATTAGAAGCTTTACAGGTGCAACCCTTGCGGAAAAAATTATTACTAGATTTAGGGACTTTGGGGATTGATTTAGATAATTTGGAAGCAATGACCCTCGGTCCAAGATTAGCTGATGGCAGTCGCTCTTTGATTTTAGTCAGTGATGATAATTTTAATCCGAATCAGGTCAATCAGTTTTTACTATTTCGACTCAAGGAAAAATAAACAAGAGATGGTTAATTGCCTCACCTATCCCCTTCTGGGAGAAGGATTGGGGTGAGGGTAGGCCGATTAATAATCACTTTTTTCGATATCTTTGCGAATATCATTCAGGTCAATATAGCGATCGGTAGCATTTCGCAATTCCCTAGCGATCATCCCTTCCGTAGAAACTACGGTAATATGAGTATTTTTAGAGCGCAATAGTTCGATCGCTCGTTCAAAATCGCCATCACCGCTAAATAAAATCACTCGATCGTATTGATCGACGGTATTAAACATATCGACGACAATTTCGATATCTAAATTAGCTTTCTGGGAAAACCGACCGGAACTATCATCATAATATTCTTTCAAAATTTTTGTTCTCACCGTATAACCCAAACTAATTAAAGCATCGCGAAAACCTCTTTGATCTTGGGAATCTTTTAAACCCGTGTACCAAAAGGCATTAATTAACATAATATTCGGGTCGTTGGTGAAGTAATTTAACACCTTACGCGGGTCAAAAAACCAACCATTTTTTTGTTGAGCATAAAACATATTATTGCCATCCACAAAAATCGAAAGGCGATCTTTCGGACGGCCGCCACCATTACAATGACAAAGACCGGCTTCTGTCATACAAAATACATACCTAATTTTTTATAGAGTTTAACTATAAAATTACTTTTTAGTAATTTTACGGGGGAAAACGACTATTCTTTGAGGAATAGCGGTGATTTGAGCGCAAAAAGATAGCAACTAAAATAAAAATTAGCTTTTTTGTCTAGGAGACAAACTAGATAATAGTTTCGGAATAATTAAAAGTGATAATAGGGAGATTGTACAGTAATTAGGTCATTTTGATAATCTTTCTTGATAGATGGGTATCAACAAGGCTGGTTAGATCAGGTAGGAACACCAATCACTCCAACCTCCAGAATATAGCTTAACATTGTCGTATCCGGCTAGGGTAAGGGAAAAGATATTGACACAGGCTGTCACTCCCGAACCACAGTAGAGGATAATTTCTCGATCGCCTTCCCGTTCTTGCCAACGTTGTTTTTGCCGGGCCGGGGGTTGAGAAAAACCCTGACTATCGGTGACTTCTAACCAGGGATAATTAAGCGCCCCCTCGATGTGGCCGGCGATCGGATCGATCGGTTCCCTTTCACCCCGATAGCGATCGCTTTCCCTGGCATCAATTAACACCACTCCCGCTTGCTCTTTTTGCCTTTTTACCTCCTCGATCGTGACTACCCAATCCTGTTGAACTTGGGGGAAAAAAGCGCCGGTTTTCGGCACAGGTATCTGATTGGAGACAAGATAACCGGCATTTAACCAATTTTGCCAACCACCATCGAGAATGCTGACTCGTTCATGGCCGAGATAACGTAATAACCACCAGAGACGACTGGCAAAGGCAAAACGGGAGGCATCGTAGGCGATGACATGAGTTTGACCAGAAATCACCCCTAAAGAGCTTAATTTAGCGGCTATCGTCTGCGGATTCGGTAAAGGATGACGGCCGCCATGACGGGCAACGGGAGCCGATAAATCGCGATCGAGGTGTAAATAGAAGGAATTTTGAATATGATTGGCTAAATACTCTTGATAACCGAGATCGGGATCATTTAATTGAAAACGACAGTCAATAACCATCAGATCGGGGCGATCGAGATTAGTCACTAACCAACTAGGAGAAACGAGGGGCGCGATCGGATTCATGGCGGGAAAATTGTTTAATAATTAACAGACAGTTGCGCTGATCTTCGCTGCGAGTATAACTGAGTTGATCGGCGATTTTTTGGAGGATCGGCAGTCCTTGCCCATGACCAGAGAAACTATAGTCATGATAGGCGTTTTTCTCGATAAAGTCCTCTAAATCGAAGGCGTAACCCCGATCCCAGATGCGAATTTCCATCTGGGATCGGGTAATCTCGATCTCGATCTCGATCGGGATTTCGGGGGGGAGGTGTCGGTGAGCGTGACGGACTGCATTGGTAAAACCTTCGGCAAGAGCAAGCTGACACTGGAGCCAGTCTTTTTGGGGAATGCCCGCCAGTTTAAATTGCTCAAAATATTTTAAAACGCTATCTAAGGACTTGAGATCGCTATCTACCTGAAAAGAAATCTTCACCCCCGGCTTACCTCTCCAATGCCTTACGCTAGAAGTTATACCATTTTTCCCAAACTATGACTGATGTGTTAGCTCGATTCTGGATTTAATCCCCTGAGAGGGGGACAAGCAAAGTCATCTGTTAGGGAGTCGGGGGTAAGCAGTTAAGATTGAGATAGTCGAGTCACAAAAAAGATGGTACGAATTCTAGTAATTGATGATGATGGAGTAATTCAAACGTTTTTGAGCCGCGCTTTGCGGAAGGAATACGAGGTTTTTATTGCCAGTGATGGGGAAGAAGGATTAAAGCAAGCGGGGCAACTAAAACCAGCGATGATTATTTGTGATTGGATGATGCCGGGGATCGATGGGTTGGAAGTTTGCCGGCAAATTAAGCTCAATCCCCAACTGTCAACCACTTTTTTTATCCTCTTAACTTCTTTGGGATCGGTGGAGGATCGGGTGAAGGGATTGGATGCGGGGGCCGATGATTTTTTATGTAAACCGATCGAGATTAATGAGTTAAGAGCGCGCGTGCGGGCGGGAATTCGTTTGCATCAATTAAGTCATGATCTGCAAGCGCAAAAACAATTACTAGAAATGGAGTTAGCGGAAGCGGCGGAATATGTGCGATCGCTGTTACCAGAACCTTTTATTTCTCGAAAACTTGCTATCGATTTTCGCTTCCTTCCTTCTCGTCGATTGGGGGGGGATGGATTTGATTATTATTGGTTAGATAATGACCATTTGATGTTATATCTTTTAGATGTGGCTGGCCATGGTTTGCGAGCGGCTTTACCTTGCCTTTCGGTGATTAATTTACTCCGTTCCCGTGGTTTAACTCAGGTGAATTACTATCAACCTAATCAGGTTTTACATGGGTTAAATCAAGTTTATCAAATCAGCCCTAAGAATGATAAATATTTTACTATTTGGTACGGAATTTATGATCGCAAACAACAACAGTTAACCTATGCCAGTGCCGGTCATCCCCCGGCAGTTCTCCTGACTCAAAAACCTTTTGGACAGATGATTGAAACCAGACTGAAAGCCCCCGGTTTTCCCATCGGAATGTTTCCAGAAGCAGAATATATCAATCAGGTTCAATCCCTGAATTTCTCCAGTAGCCTTTATCTTTTTAGCGATGGAATTTACGAGATCGATTGTTCTGATGGTAGGATGTGGGGACTAGAGAACTTTCTTCAATCTTTGCAAAATTATCACTGTAATTCTGCCAAAAATCTTGATAATTTTATTGGAGAAATTCAAGCTTTACAATTTGATGGTAATTTTAAGGATGATCTTTCGATCATGCAGGTGGATTTTCGTTAATTAACTTCCGAGGATTTTTTGTTCTAATTCTTCTCGGTTATTAAAAATTTCAAAAACTCGATCCATATCGGTCAATTCAAATAACATTTTTATCTGCTCATTAATCGAGCAGATCAATAGTTTACCCCCCGCAGAACGCACGGTTTTTAAGGATAAAACTAGCGCCCCTAAACCAGAACTATCCATAAAGGTGACATTCTTGAAATCAACGATAATAACCTCTGAACCTCCCTGCACGGCTTCGGCAATTTCTTGGCGAAATTCGCTGGCTTGGTTGCCATCTAAAATACCCGATGGTTGAATGACTTTGATTGAAGAACTCATAAAAAAAAGGAAAAATTAAATGTTTTCTACCTGCTCACTCATAACTGCTCGCTGAAATCTGCTGACAACAGCCAATCTTTAACTATTTTTAACATATTAGGGTCAAGAAAAGCGCAAAATTAAAAATAGGAATTTTTGAAACTGCATGGAAAGTTACGATGTCATCCTCATCGGTGCGGGGCATAATGGTTTAGTTTGTGCCGCCTATCTCCTCAAAGCCGGTTATCGCGTCCTCCTTCTCGAACAGCGTAGCGTACCGGGAGGAGCCGCTACCACAGAAGCGGTTATCCCAGATCTAGCCCCCGATTTTAAGTTTAATCTCTGTGCGATCGATCACGAATTTATCTTTTTGGGGCCAGTAATTGAGGAATTAGAGCTAAAACGCCACGGATTAGAGTATTTATTCTTTGATCCTACCGTTTTCTGTCCCCATCCCTCCGGCCAATATTTTCTTTCCTATCGCTCTCTGGAAAAAACTCACGCCGCAATTGCCCAGTTTTGTCGGCGAGATGCCGATCGCTACCTTCAGTTTATCGACTATTGGGGACAGTTGCTGAATGCGATCGCTCCTTGGTTTAACGCTCCGCCCCAAGATTTGCTCAGAATCGCCCGCAATTATGACTCTAGTGCCTTAGCTAGTGTCTGGAAAGCGATCGGCTCGAAAAAGAAACTGCTCGACTTCATCCGCACGATGATTACTTCCCCCGAAGATGTCCTCAATGAGTGGTTTGAGAGCGAATTTGTGAAAGCACCCCTAGCTCGTCTAGCGGCAGAAATTGGCGCTCCTCCCTCCCAAAAAGGCATTACCTCCGGGATGATGATGATGGCGATGCGTCATTCTCCCGGAGTGGCTCGCCCTCGTGGTGGTACGGGCGCACTAACCGAGGCTCTGGTGAAATGTGTTGTCAGTCTCGGTGGGGTGATTTTAACCGAGCAGAAGGTTAAACAGATTCTAATGGAGGAAGGACAAGCGATCGGGGTTAGAGTGGACTCTGGACAAGAATATCTGGCAAAAGCGGGTGTTATCTCTAATATTGACGCTAGACGAGTCTTTTTACAGTTAGTCGCCCCCGCCGATGTGGATGCCGCCGATCCAGAATTGCGAGAAAGGGTAGAACGGCGAATTGTCAATAACAATGAAACAATTCTTAAAATTGATTGCGCCCTCGCCGAAGCACCAAGGTTCGAGGCTTACGATCACAAAGAGGAGTATTTACAGGGAACGATTCTCATCGCCGATTCCGTGCGTCACGTTGAACAGGCCCACGCTTTAACGATTTTGGGGCAGATTCCCGACGAAAATCCCTCGATGTACCTAGATGTACCCACTATTCTCGATCCCTCCATGGCTCCCCAAGGCAAGCATACCCTCTGGATCGAATTTTTTGCCCCCTATCAGATTGCCGGGGCCGAGGGAACGGGATTAAACGGCACGGGATGGACGGAAGAATTAAAAAATCGCGTGGCCGATCGAGTTCTTGATAAACTGGCCGATTATGCCCCAAATCTCAAATCCGCCATTATTGCCCGTCGGGTGGAAAGTCCAGCCGAATTAGCTAATCGTTTGGGTTCCTATAAAGGTAATTACTATCATCTTGATATGACCTTAGATCAGATGATTTTCCTGCGTCCTTTGCCGGAAATAGCTAACTACAAAACCCCAATTAAAAACCTTTATTTAACTGGGGCAGGAACTCACCCCGGCGGCTCAATTTCGGGAATGCCGGGGCGTAATTGCGCTCAGGTTTTCCTGCGGGATCGAAGCACTTTTCTGCAACGATTATTCAACTAATACTAAATCCGTTGAGTATAGGCTACATAGGGTTTGCGGCAAAAAGTTTTTCTTGGGGGCAGGGTGTGGGGTGTGGGGTGTGGGGTGTAGGGTTTTACCGATTTTCAGGTGGTCAACTACCTAATTTTCAGGGAAAAAGTGCCTAAATTTCCCCCCGATCACTCCCAGTCCGGTACTTTTTGATTGACAAAAAGTCTAAAAGTCTTACCCAACAAGGTTTTTAGATTTATTCAGCAGACCCTACATATTAGGACAGGCACTCATGCAACAGGCAAGAGGCACAGGGGAGAATCAATAATCAGTTTTTAATAACTGGATTTAGTATTACAACAATTTTTGATTTTTGCAGGAGAGCTATCGAGTCGAGGAATACTCGTAGTCTTCGATAATATGGAGAAGTCGCATGGCTGAACTACAGGATTCTTCTAAAATTTCCTGTTTCTCCTGAGAATCTTCGATTAAATCTTCAGATACTAGACGCAGAGAACCTAAAAGACTATTAAGACTGCTTCTCGCTTCGTAGGATAAATAAGCTTTTCTTTTTTGCTCATCTTCCCTATTCTTAGAGTCGGCCTCTTTGCTATCACTAAATTGCAGAGCGTGTAAACGGGCATAATGACCACCTTGAGCTAATAATTCCTCATGATTGCCGATTTCTGCCACTTTTCCCTTGTCCAGCACCACAATTTGATAGGCTTTTTGAACAGTGGAAAGACGGTGAGCGATCACAAGAGTAGTCCGCTCGCGACAGAGTTCATCGATCGCTTCCTGTACTAAACGCTCAGAAATTGTATCCAAAGCACTGGTGGCTTCATCGAGAATGAGAATATCCGGATCTCGCAGTAAGGCACGAGCGATCGCTAATCTTTGTTTTTGTCCCCCCGAAAGTCTCACTCCCCGATCGCCAATTTCCGTATCCAGTCCTTCCGGCAGTTTGGAGATAAACTCGTAGGCATTCGCCCTTTTTGTCGCTGCTAAAATTTCTGCATCACTAACATCGCTTAATCCGTAGGCAATATTAAAACGGAGAGAATTATTAAAGAGAAAAGTGTCTTGACTGACTATTCCCATGGCTTTTCTCAGAGATTTGATCTCATAATCCCGTAAATCGTGACCGTCAAAAAGAATCCTCCCGGCTGTAGGATCATAAAAGCGTGGTAATAAATCAGCAATTGTTGATTTTCCAGCCCCCGAAGCACCAACAAGAGCGATCATTTTTCCTTTTGGAATCCAAAGATCGATGCCCTTGAGAACTAATTCTTGATGACCGGGATAGGAAAATTGGACGTTATCAAAATGAATACCTGTCTCTAATCTTTGATAGGGAATAGAGCCATTGCTCATAAATGGTTTATTCTCTCGAATGAGAAAATCCGCTACCACCTCTACTGCGGAAACATCCCCCAATAGACTACTCCTAGCACCGTTAATCTGACTAACTATCGGCAATGCCCGGAAAAGTACATAGAGATAGGTCAATAAAATTGTCGCCAAGGCTTGAAGTTGTTCATTAAAAAGATAACGACCAGCAATGATAATTAAAGCGATAATAATTACCCCACCGATCTCATTGAGCGGAGAGATTACAGCATTATTAGTCTGGGCATCTAAACCCGCTTTCTCCCGGGCTTCGATATCTTCCACAATAGATTCTAATTCGTATCTCTCATTGCCTACCGCTTTAATTAGGCGAATTCCAGTTAATAGTTCCAACAGTTTATTAGTTTGCTGTTTAGCCGTTACGGTGATAATCTCTCCAAACTTTTTCGATCTCTTGACAAAGTATTGATTAAGCAGACCTAAAAGTCCACCCAAAACACTAGAAAGAATAGTTAATTGCCAAGAAATTGATAATAAAATAGCTAAGTACATGAAAGCTGTGCCGATAATCTTAATCAGGTTTATGTAATTTCTAATCGATGCTACGGCTCGATTAATCTCCGACATGAAACGATTAAAAATATCTCCTATTTTACTTTTTACATAATAATCTATATCCACTTCTAGCAGCAGAATAACTGAATCAATTCGCATATCTTTTGCCATAATTAAAGACAAGTAAGTCCCTAAAAAAATACTGATAAAATTGGTAATGTGCTTGAGAATTAAAATCCCTAATATCGCCGCAAACATCCAGAAAAAACGAGTATCGACTGGGAAAACCTCGAAAACCGAGAGCAGCTTTTTGATAATTTGAGGGGCATTTTTTAAGATATCATTTTCGGGATTAATAAAAGAAATTAGTAAGGGGATAACTAAAACAGTTCCTACCCCATTAAATATCGTACTGACAAAGCCTATAACAATGCTGGAAACCACTAATATCCAGTATTTAAGCGTATATTTAAGGAGAATTTGATTAGGATTCATCGCTATAAGTAATAAAGTAAATAGTCAACGGTCAATTATCCTACTCCCTACAATCTAATATTTCCCTTCCAGAGAAGTAATTATGCCAGAGAGAGTTGTCGCCATGGCGGTGGTACTATAGGAGGCGATACAGCGCTCTCTCGCTTTTAGTCCTCGTGCATTAGCCAAGTCGAGATGATTAAAAACTTCTCTAATTATGACAGCTAGTTGCTCTGGCGATCGAGGTTCGACTAAATAGCCAATATCAGCTAAAATTTCGGGAATATCTGCCACTTTAGTGGAAATAATCGGTTTAGCCATCGCCATACCATCGGTGAGTTTAATCGGAAATTGGGCGTTAGCCGTAGCTTCATCCCTCTGGGGAACGATAATAGCATGAGCAGCGGCCACAACTTCCGGCATTCGATCGATCGGTTGAGCAGGTAAATGAATTAACCAAGGTTGACCTTTTTCCAACAAACTATCCAGATAGCCGTCCCCGATTTGGCGACCTCCCACCACCACCAATTTAAAATCAGGATCACCAATTTGATCTAAAGCGATTAAGACATCTTCTAAACCTTTGTGAGGTCTAGCCGTACCCGGGAACATTAAGACTTTATACGCAGATAAACCGTATTTTTGACGACAAGCGACGGGATCGTAGAGATTGGGATCGAAAAGTTGCGTATCCTTGCCATTCGGTAAATAAATCCCCCCGTAACGCTTTTGCAAAAATTGATTATTAACCGTCACCCCATCGGCGCGGTTAATTAAATTTTCCATCCAACGCAGATAGAGAGGGTGATTTGGGTCTCTAAGCGCACCATTTTTTTTGAGGATATCCCTAGCTAATTGTCGGGGATGAGGACGATAGGACCATCGATCGCCACCAAACCAACTCATTTCCCAATCGTCAATATCGAGAATTAGGGGACGTGGGGAAAAAAAACGTTTTAGTAGGCCGATGCCGAAACTGGTGGGACGGGGTTTAACCGCATAGATAATCTCTCCGGAGAGGCGATCGAGTAAAGTTTTGATCTGGCCAAAAAACTGGGGATAATTATTGCCTTGGACCGATACCACCGGTAAATTCCCCGGTGGGGTTGGATAGATTTCCCGGCCAAAAATCGGACCATAAACCGTCACCTGACAGTTTAGCTGTTGCAAGACTTGAGCAATCAAATAGACTCTTGTGCCACCACCACCGGATAAATCTGGTGCTAAAACAGAGATTTTTTTGTTCACGATCGCCGCTCAATCCAGATTATCTAGCACGATAGGAGAATGTTAATCAATGTTAACGTTTTTGTCAATCTTAGGCGAACTTAACATTAATGCCCCCCAGATATAGACTAGACAAAGAAAATTAACATATACATTGCCGAGACGACTAACTGAGTAAACATCACTGGTAGGCCGTAGCGCAGAAAGGTATGAAAAGTAATTTTGCCCCCGTGTTGTTCAGCGATGCCGGCGGCGACAATATTAGAAGAAGCCCCCACTAAAGTACCATTACCTCCTAGGGTGGCCCCATACATCATCGCGTAGAAAAGCGGTAAAACTTCCGGGGGAAAAGAACCAGCATAATCGGGAGAAAGAACTTCTGTCCCGACTAAATTAACATTAACAAGGTACTGTTTCAGTAGTGGAACCATGGCCACCACTAGGGGAATATTCGGAACGACACTGGAAATAAAACCGACAAAAAACAGCAAGACTAGAGAACCTAAAAAGATATTTTTGCCTAAAATTATCGCCAGAAATCCCGATAAACTATTAACTACCCCAGTTTTTTCTAAGCCGCCAATTAGGACAAAAATCGACATAAAAAATAATAGGGTACTCCAGTCCACATCCCGGAGAATATTATGAACCGTATCGATTTTCGATTGCTGGGCTAAAAGTAGGGCTAAAGTGGCCCCCATCAAAGCAACGGCCGCGGGAGAAATGGGTACGGGAAAAGATTCACCGACGACGAATAAAAATAAGACTAAAAAGACGATAATTCCCCCCACCGCTAAGACGCGAGGATGATTAATTTTCGGATGGGGTAATTCTTCTAAATGCTCGAATTTTGTCCGCCAGATTTTCGGGAATAACCAAGGTAACATAACCAGAATGGTAATGACTGCCAAGGCACCACCTAAACTCAAACGCTGTAGGTATTCCATGAAGGTTATATTAATAGAATCACCGACGATATAAGTAGCGGGATCACCAACAATAGTTAATAACCCGGAACTGTTGGCCACGAAAACCATCAGGATTAAGAGCGGCACAAAATCCACACCGATATCTTGAGCTAAGGGAGGAATCAGCGGGGCTAATAACATCACCGTGGTAGCGTTGGGTAATACCGCACAGATTGGGGTAGTAATGGCGACAATTCCTATTAGTAATAATTTGCCCTGTCCCTTGGCTAAAAGCACCATTTGTGCTGCTAAATAATCAAAAATTTTCGTTGGTTCAAAGGCTCTCACTAACACCATTACCCCAAAAAATAGGGCGAGAGTGGCATAACTGCGACTGATATAACCCACCGCCTCCTGGAGAGTCATGATATGGGTAAAAACTAAGATTAAAGCCCCCAGTAAAGCCGCTACGGTAATATGAAGCCACTCGAACATAATCACCACAATGACTGCAATAAAAGTCATTGCAGCAATCCACATTGGTAAAGATTCCAGCATTTTTGATCCTGTTTTTACTTTCGGTTTCTCGATACGACTAAAAGTTTGCCCGAATGTACAGCAAACTCACAAAAAATATGGTTATCGACGGAAAATCTTAAAATTGTTGTGATCGGTGAACCTGCATGAGAATCCCCATATACAATGTCTCCTGTAAGTTATCACTATCAAGTAGTATCAGCGACATAACTGAACCGATCAAGACATTGCTAGGAATGTAGTGATGTTTCAGTCTTCCCCCCCACGCCGACGAAGTTAGCTGACGGGCTAGGATAGAGAGATATCCTTTTCTAGGCTAAAAAATCTAGAAATACGCCCCCAAATGTGGTTCCTCCGCTCCGAATTTGTCTAGCTAATATCTAGCATAGAAACTTGGATTAGGCTGACTTACTCTATTTAGTGATCCACCATAGCATACTAACCTCAAAAAAAACGATATAGCTCTATACTAGACCTATCCTGTCGGTTATCCCCCGGGTTGCTAGGATAGAACAGTGATAAGCTAATAGCTAACGACTGACCGCCATAGCGGCCACATCAGAAATTTCTATGAATAGAAGACCTCGTTATACTCCTCCCCGATCGCGCGATCGTGATTATGACCGCTCCTATGGTGATGACTCCCGCGCTTCGACCTCCGGAGGCCTATTGGCCAAATTAAACTATGCCATGATCGCCCTGATTGGTGGTATTTTTGTACTAGGAGTGGGTCTCGGTCTGGTATTCAGTTCTACCGCTAATTTTAGCCCCGAAAACGTCGCTTCCCGGGAAGTAATCGATCGCAGTGCCCCCAATGCGGAATTATGCGTGCAATTTGGGGCCAGTGCCATTGTCACCGATTTGCGGGTTTATGTCACTCTTAACCCCTTTAATGTTTTTGTTACCCAACCAGTCATGCAACCCGGTTGCGTTTTGCGACGCAATAACTGGTCAATTTTAGAACAACAAAAATTAGTCGATGGACAGCAGGTACAAAGTTGTAAAAACCGGATGAATACCTTTGGTTATACCGGTCCCTTGGAAGGCAAACCGAAAATCGATTGTATCTTCCAAAATGAAGCTGGGGGTAATCTTTTTGTTAATCCCGCCGGTGCTGTTGGACCCAGACCAGATACAGATAAATTCTAAACCGGAAAAGATCGTTCTTCTGACCACTGACTCCTAATTAACTGCGTTGATTTTTACAAGAGGTCTAATGAGTTAGCCATTGGCCCGTAGTCACTACAAAAATTCCGCCAGCTTTTTTTAAAAAAGGCTGAATTTTATCGATCAGACGACCAAGTTGTTCGTCACTATTACAAACCGTCATAATGTAGTTACCACTGTAATCACAATCCAAGTCATCACAGGATAAACCTCGATCACCTTTTCCCGAAGTACTGCCAAAGACGGTATAACCGGAAACTCCGACAACATCAAGAGCGCTTAAGGTTTCTTCCAAAAAAGCATGACTAACAATTATATCTACTTTTTTGACAGTTTCTAGGGAAGGATGCGGGGATTCAAGCATGGTAGTTAAGTAAAAAAGGGACAAGTGAAAGAGAAAAATTTTGACAGGAATTATTGAAAAACAGCCTGGCTTTTTAGACTCCACAGCCAATGATTTTGATCATCTCTAGGTACAGAGGAATACCGATGATGATATTGAAAGGAAAAGTTAAAGCCAAGGCCATAGAAACGTATAAACTAGGATTCGCTTCGGGAACAGTCATTCTCATGGCCGCAGGAACAGCAATATAAGAGGCACTGGCACACAAAACAGCGAATAATAAAGCATTGCCCTGTTCAAATCCGAGAACCTTAGCGATGAGAATGCCCACCATAGCATTGATGACGGGAATGAATACCGAGAAACCGATGAGAAAAGAACCAGTTTTGCCTAATTCTCGGATTCTTTTCGCCGCCACTAATCCCATATCAAGGAGAAAGAAAGTTAACGCACCATAAAAAATCTCTTGGGTGAAAGGTTCTAATTTTTCCCAGCCTTTTTCCCCCGTGAGCATACCAACAACAACGCTACCGACTAAGAGAAATACCGAACCATTTAAAAAGGCTTCATGTAAAACTTTTGACCAAGAAAACGCTTCTTCTTCGCCATTTTTCTCTTTAAAGACTCGCACCAGGATTAAACCCACTACAATCGCCGGCGATTCCATTAAAGCTAAGGCCGCTACCATATGACCGCCATAGGAAATATGAAGTTTTTCTAAAAAAGAACTGGCGGTGATGAAAGTAACGGCACTAATGGAACCATAGGCTGCCGCGATCGCTGCTGCATTGGCACTATCGAGTTTAATTTTCAGGATAAAGAAAGTGTAAATGGGAACGATGCAAGCCATAACCACAGAGGCAATCAAAGTTAAAGCGATTTGGTTATTGATGCCACTTTCCGCTAGTTCATAACCTCCCTTGAAACCAATCGCCATCAAAAGATAGAGAGAAAAGAGTTTAGGCAGTGGTTGGGGAATCTCTAGGTCGGATTTTAAAAATACTGCCAGCATTCCTAAGAAAAAGAACAAAACCGGCGGATTGAGAATATTGAACAGGATTAAGCTGCCATCCATAGGTTTGCGTACATTGATTTATTTCAATCTATACTATTCGATTTTGAGAATTATCGTGAAAATGTTAATAACCGGATTACAACCCTTAACCATGGCCGCCCAAAAAAATTAAGATGGGTGATGTTTCAGTAGCTTTTTCTCCCTTCTCCCCCCATCCCCCATCCCCCATCCCCTATCCCCTATCCCCTAGGGTCGTTTCATTCTCTCAAATGTCATTATCTCAAATCCTTATCTGCCAACGTTTTTAGTCGATTTCTCGGAATAAATAGCTGAAAATTTTTAAAAACGTCGTGCTTTGCTTACCGCATAAGCGATTAAAGGTAGCAAAAAAAAGAATTAGATTCGGAGAATGAATCAGCCCTACCCTATCCCCTATCCCCCATCCCCTATCCCCTATCCCCCTCTACAATAATTACTCGCAGCCAGAAATACGTTGGTTGCTATCATACTTTGTGCTTTTTGTCAAAAAAACTTTTTTTTTGCAATAAAACTACACAAAAAAAAGATCATCGTTGTGGGTGAAATTGACTGATTTAACCGTCTTAATTAGGATAACTTTCTAGGTGTGACAAGGGTTTCAACTATTGCTACCCAAAAAAGCACAGAATAAACCACTATGAAATTCTATCAAATCGCTGTAACCATTGCAACATCGTTGTTAAATAAAAATCTTTCTCAATTAATTTTTAAGAATTTGTAAATATTGCGGAATGTTAATTTAAATATTCTCAAGTGTTTGGAGTTAATAAATAACTTTTGCTTATTTTTGTCGGAAAATAGAACTCCTGCAAAAATCTAACATCTACCATTGGGTTAGAAGTCAGTATTCAGGAGATTATTTTTATTTATTCTTCCCAACCCCCAACCCCCAACCCCCCCCCCCCCCCCCCCCCACCCCCCCCCCCCCCCCCCCCCCCCCCCCCCCCCCCCCCCCCCCCCCCCCCCCCCCCCCCCCCCCCCCCCCCCACCCCCCCCCC
>NZ_JADBSA010000056.1:0-8158 GCF_020246945.1 Microcystis sp. M113S1
TTTATTGTAAACTAATCTTACACAGCCCAAAGTGCGCCGCAATAGCGACTCTTGTTCGGGTGTGGGGTAAAATCGGTAAGAATATGCTTTTTCCATGTCTCACATTTTAGCATATATTTGGTAAATGCGCTAGTATTTAACGGTAAAGCCGTCGTAGAACGACGGGGTTTCAGACCCAAAATTTTCGATGATGACAGTGAAGTAGATCCCTCATATTATCTGTAGAGGATAAAGATTTGTGTCTCAATATATTCTCGATACTGACCATATTTCCCTAATTCTTCGCAATCATCCCCAAGTTATTGCTAATGCGTCCCGTCATTCCATTTCCGTTACAATCATTACTGTTCAGGAACTTTTCAGTGGAAGGAACCACAGAGACACAGAGGACACAAAGATCGATCTCTACTATATAAGTTAAACTTAAGTAGGGAGGCACAATTATTTGTAGGATGGGTTAGCGGTAGCGTAACCCATGCGGGCGTTGGGTTTCATGCTTCAACCCAACCTACGTTTATCTTATATTTAATTCCACCCACCCACTTATTACACAAAGTCGAGAAGAGCCCTTTTTAAGTTTCTTCTCTTTTTGTTAATGAAAGATGTGACCAATGGATGCCCTAAAAGGGGCGAGGTTTTAAACCCAAAATTCTGATAAAGTAAAAATCGTTCCGATACCTTGACTGGTTAAGGGAGAGAACGTCAATAGCTTGTTAAATAGTACATATAAACCAATGCCACGTCTTCGCTCGATTATTTCCCTAGTTTTAGTCCTAGTTACTACCCTGCTGGTTAGCTGCAGCGGTCCGCAAGCAACTATCCCCACCGTTTACAGTCCCCAAAAAATCGAACAGTTACAGGTTTACATCCAACCCATAGAAGGATTTCGCCAAAAAATGAGCGTTTTGCAAGACCTCATCGCTGACAAAAATTGGGTAGATACTCGCACCTATATCCACGGTCCCTTGGGGCAATTGCGTCAGGAAATGGTAGGATTATCCCGTAATTTACTGCCCAAAGACCAAGAAAAAGCCAAGCAGTTAGCGAAAAATCTTTTCGTTCACTTTGAACGTATCGATGCGGCAGCCAAAGAAAAAGATGCTAGTCTTGCCGCTACTCAATTCCAAGAAGCATTAAAAGACTTCGATGCTTTCTTAAATATTGTTCCCAGTTAGTTTGTATCGGGAGACAGAATCGGTTATCAGTTATCAGCTTTTAAAAAAAATCTCGGGCTTTTTGCCTAGAGATTGTTGTCAGAGAGAAGCACACAAAAACTTTTTTCTTATGGGTATTGAGTTTAAAAATCAAGATAGAAAAAAATAGTGAACCTTACCTTTTCCCAACCAACTGCTTTTTATTAACCATTGGCAGGATCACTTAGTTTAGCAGTTATCTTAATAGTGAGGTACGAAGTCTCTGGTTTTAGGGAACAGGCAAGAGGGAGCGCCGGAGTTGGGGAAGTGGGGAGAAGGGAGCAGGGGAGGGGGGAGAAAAAAGCTGATGACGGCTGAGAGCGGGGGGAATCATGGCCATTTATAATTGCTTAATAATTGTTGCCACTGCCGTGATAATATGTCTTGTGGCTCACCTGAGCGTCATAGCTCGGAAAGCAATCTAGATATTGAGATTAGTCTATCGCTGATTTAGGTGTACCTTGTCTGATCCATCGATCGAATCTCCCCCAACCCCAGAAACCAACCCGCCGTCAGATCCGATGCGGGAATACTATCAACTACAAAACACCTTATTGATCACCACCCTGATCTTAAGCGGTCTGATCTTTATTCCCGTGTGGTGGTTTTATTCCCTCAATACCGCCCTTAATTACCTATTAGGGGCAATGGTGGGAGTTGTTTACCTAAAACTCCTGGCCGGGGAAGTGGAAAAATTGGGGGTAACGAAAAATCGGGTGGGCAAAAAAGGATTAGCCCTATTCGCTGGATTAATCATCATCGCCAGTCGTTGGCAAGAACTGCACATAGTGCCAGTTTTTTTGGGTTTTTTGACCTATAAAGGGGCGATCATCGTCTATACTCTGCAAACCATCTTCAAGTTGGAGC
Organism: Microcystis sp. M113S1; assembly: GCF_020246945.1. Taxonomy (NCBI): domain Bacteria; kingdom Bacillati; phylum Cyanobacteriota; class Cyanophyceae; order Chroococcales; family Microcystaceae; genus Microcystis; species Microcystis sp. M113S1. Next base: position 2,061 of record NZ_JADBSA010000056.1, read on the forward strand.
AGAAAGCCGATTCCTAACCCCTTTGACCGTTAAAATAACCCTGATTTGCGAACCCGAATCTCTCCAAGGTGGAAATGTTAGACAGTTTAAGTGTGCTTAATTTTTATAGCCTCGCTTCCCTGGAAGTGGGACAACACTGGTACTGGCACATCGGCGGACTAAAAATTCACGGGCAAGTGATCGCGGTCTCCTGGATCGTCTTCGCTATCTTAATCATCGCCTCGATCGCCGCTACCCGCAAGATCCAGAAAGTTCCTAGCGGTATTCAAAACCTGATGGAGTACGTTCTGGAATTTCTGCGCGATTTAGCCAAAAACCAGCTAGGAGAAAAGGAATATCGACCCTGGTTGCCCTTCATCGGCACCCTATTTTTATTTATTTTCGTTTCTAACTGGTTAGGGGCATTGATTCCTTGGAAGTTAATCGAACTGCCCGAAGGAGAATTAGCCGCCCCCACTAACGACATCAATACCACGGTGGCGTTAGCCCTACTGACTTCCCTCGCTTACTTCTACGCGGGCATCAGTAAAAAAGGACTCGGTTACTTTGCTCACTACCTAGAGCCGATTCCCGTGCTATTACCGATCAAAATTTTAGAAGACTTTACCAAACCCCTCTCCCTCAGCTTCCGTCTTTTCGGAAACATCCTCGCAGACGAGTTGGTAGTGGCCGTATTAGTCTTCCTTGTCCCCCTAGTCGTACCCCTACCCCTGATGGCTCTCGGTTTATTTACCAGCGCTATTCAGGCCCTTGTCTTCGCCACCCTTGCCGGGGCCTATATCCATGAGGCACTGGAATCGGAACACGAAGAAGAACACGCTTAAAAGCGAGGGACAAAAAAAGAAAAATTTCTTAGGGAAAAGTGTCCAAATAATAGGATAATAACTAAGAAATTATTGGTCGAATTCAGGATGAGCAACTGAATTCCCAGATCGTTCTTTCCCAAAAACTCTTTCGGGAGTTTTGAGCAGAAAACCAGCCATTTTTTACGGCTGAGAACGCGCTCTGTAAACAACAGATTGAAATTGATTAGTAAATAGAGGAAAAAATCACCATGAACCCCACAGTAGCTGCCGCTTCCGTTATCGCCGCCGCCCTCGCCGTTGGTTTAGCCGCTATCGGCCCCGGCGTTGGTCAAGGTACCGCTTCTGGAGAAGCTGTTTCCGGTATCGCCCGTCAACCCGAAGCTGAAGGAAGAATTCGTGGTACCCTTCTCCTCAGCTTGGCATTCATGGAATCCTTAACCATCTACGGCTTGGTTATCGCTCTCGTTTTACTGTTCGCTAACCCCTTCGCCTAATTAAAAAAGCAGTGGGCTATCAGCCCCCAGTCCGCAGCTTGGCGGGAGAGTTTTCAAAACTCTAAAAAACGCCAAAGGAGCCAACTAAAAAGTCTGGTTTTTGGGACGGAAGGCTGATAGCTAGTTAAGGGAATTTTGCTGATCCCCCCTGACTGTTTATTGTTAAAGCAGGGGGATCGTCTTCCTTTTTTGAACCTGCCTATAGCTTCTATTTATCAGGAATAAATCAATGTTTGATTTCGATGCCACCCTGCCAGTGATGGCACTACAATTTATTCTTTTGGCAGTGATCCTGAACGCCGTTTTTTATAAACCCCTCAGTAAAGTTTTAGATGAACGGGCGGAGTATATTCGGCAAACAGAAAGCGGAGCCAAAGAACAACTAGCCAAAACCGAAGCACTGGTACAAGAGTACGAATTGCAATTAAGTTCGGCTCGTAAACAATCCCAAGAGATTATCGCCCAAGCGCAAGCCGAGGCCCAAAAACTAGCCAGCGAAAGAGTTGCCGCAGCCCAAAAAGAAGCGATCGCTCGTAAAGAAGCCGTCGCCGCCGAAATTGCCCAACAGAAAGAAGAAGCCTTTCGTTCTCTAGAAGGACAAGTAGCCTCTCTTTCCCGTCAAATTCTCGAAAAACTCCTCGGCCCCGAACTCGTTCGCTAAACCCCAGCCCTTGGTTAATAACAGTGATCAGTGAAAAGATAGAAGTCAGTCGTCAGAAGTTAGAAGACTGATAACTTACCTCTGATAACTGATAACTGCATAACCTACTCCCCGCCCTCAATAATCATGATCATCGACACAGTTTTATTATTAGCCACGGAGGCGAAGGAAGCGGCAGCAGAGGGATTCGGCATCAACACCGATATCTTAGGAACTAACCTATTTAACCTCTCGATTCTGCTCGGTTTAGTCATCTTCTACGGCCGCAAAGTTCTCGGACAAATCCTCGGAGAACGTCAGTCGAAGATTGCTGAAGCTTTGGCTGAAGCTGAAAACCGGAAAAATATTGCCGCTACCGCCCTCGCCGAAGAACAGAAAAAACTCGCCCTGGCAAAACAAGAGGCGGAAAAAATTATCGATAACTCTCGATCTAGAGCTAAAGCTGTCACCGCCGACATCGCCGCCCAAGCCGAACTCGATATTCAAAGAATGCGCGAAAGTGCCGCTAAAGATCTCTCGGCGGAACAGGATCGCGTTTTAGTAGAATTACGCCAAAGAATTACCGCTTTAGCCTTAGCTAATGTGGAATCCCAATTAAGCACCGGCCTGGAAGAATCGGTACAACAAACCCTAATTGATCGCAGTTTGGCCAACCTAGGAGGTAAATAGATGCAGGGAAGTTTAATCAGTTCAGAAATCGCCGAACCCTACGCCCAAGCATTACTTTCCGTCGCCCAAAGCAGCGGACAATTAGAAGCGATCGGCGGCGAAATTAAATCCCTCTTGGAATTGCTAGAAAATGCTCCCGATCTAAGAGCTTTTATCGGCAATCCCGTCATCAAAGAAGAAGCTAAAAAAGCCGTTCTTTCCCAAGTAATGGGGAGCAGTGCCAATCCCTATTTAACTAACTTCATGATGTTATTAGTCGATAAACGTCGGATTCAATTTTTAGAACCCGTTTGTCAACAATATCTCACCCTGGCTAGAGTGCTGACTAACACCGTTTTAGCGGAAGTTTCCTCGGCCACCGAATTGAACGATAGCCAAAAACAAATCGTCATCGACAAAGTGAAAACCCTGACCGGGGCAAATGTGGTCGAACTGAAAACCAAAGTTGATGGCAGCCTCATCGGTGGTGTGGTGATCAAAGTCGGTTCTCAGGTCTTTGATGCCAGCATTCGCGGTCAACTACAACGCCTCAGCCTCTCCCTGCGCTAAGGTCATCTAATCTCCCTTTTTTGCCGTTTTTTCACCTCCTAATTTTTTACTTTTTCCCAGATTAAACTATGGTAGCTATCAGACCCGACGAAATTAGCACGATTATTCGTCAACAGATCGAATCCTATAACCAAGAAGTACAGGTCTCCAACGTGGGAACCGTCCTGCAAGTGGGTGACGGTACTGCCCGCATCTACGGCCTACAACAAGCCATGTCGGGAGAACTATTAGAATTTGAAGATGGAACCGTCGGCATCGCCCTTAACCTCGAAGAAGATAACGTCGGTGCAGTGTTAATGGGTGACGGTTTCGGGATTAAAGAAGGCGGTACGGTGAAAGCTACCGGTAAAATCGCTCAGGTTCCCGTGGGTGAAGCCTTAGTCGGCCGCGTGGTTGATGCTCTCGGTCGTCCCATCGACGGTAAAGGGGACATCATCACCAGCGAAACCCGTCTGGTGGAATCCCCCGCCCCTGGTATTGTCGCTCGCAAATCCGTCTGTGAACCGATGCAAACCGGCATTACCGCTATCGATGCCATGATTCCCGTCGGTCGTGGTCAACGGGAGTTAATTATCGGTGACAGAAAAACCGGTAAAACAGCGATCGCCATTGACACAATCATTAACCAGAAAAGCGAAGACGTGATCTGTGTCTATGTCGCCATCGGTCAAAAAGCCTCCACCGTCGCCCAAGTAATCGACACCCTCACCCAAAGAGGAGCCATGGATTACACCGTGGTGGTGGCCGCTAACGCTAACGACCCCGCCACCCTCCAGTATATCGCCCCCTACACCGGAGCTTCGATCGCCGAATACTTCATGTATAAAGGCAAAGCGACCCTAGTTATCTACGATGACCTCACCAAACAGGCTCAAGCTTATCGTCAGCTATCCCTGCTCATGCGTCGTCCTCCCGGTCGGGAAGCTTACCCCGGCGACGTTTTCTATCTCCACTCCCGTTTACTAGAGCGCGCCGCTAAACTCAGCGATGCCCTCGGTGGTGGCAGCATGACCGCCCTGCCGATTATCGAAACCCAGGCCGGTGACGTTTCTGCCTACATTCCCACCAATGTAATTTCGATTACTGACGGTCAGATATTCCTCTCCACCGACCTCTTTAACGCTGGTTTCCGTCCCGCTATTAACGCTGGTATTTCCGTATCCCGCGTGGGTTCGGCGGCCCAAACAAAAGCGATGAAGAAAGTTGCTGGTAAATTAAAACTCGAATTAGCCCAGTTTGACGAATTAGAAGCTTTTGCTCAATTCGCTTCTGACCTTGATGCGGCCACCCAAGCACAACTGTCTCGCGGTCAGCGTCTGCGTCAAATCCTGAAACAGCCCCAAAACTTCCCCCTGGCCGTTTGGGAACAGGTCGCGGTGGTTTATGCCGGTTTAAACGGTTATCTCGACGATATCGCCACCAATAAAGTTATCGATTTCTGCACTGGCCTACGGGAATACCTGAAAACCAGCAAACCTCGCTACGTTGAGATCGTTAGCACTGAAAAACAACTCAACGACGAAGCGGAAGGCCTGCTCAAAGATGGCATCAACGAGTACAAACAAGCCTTTAAATAATCTCGGTAATCAGTAAATGAATGTTGGTAATGGGGGTTAGGTTTTAGGGGATGGGGTGTTGAGGTTTTGGGGTTTTGGGGTATTAGTTGAAATTTCCCGATCTCCCCATTTCCCCACCTCTCCATTCCCTCCTAAACCCCGACTCTTGACTGATGACTGATGACTGATAACTGATAACTGATAACTGAATTATGCCTAATCTCAAAGCGATTCGCGACCAAATTCAATCGGTCAAAAATACCAAAAAAATTACCGAGGCCATGCGTCTAGTGGCGGCGGCCAAAGTGCGCCGCGCCCAAGAACAAGTTCTCTGTACCCGTCCTTTTGCCGATGCCCTCGCTCAGGTACTTTATAATCTGCAAGGTCGTTTGGCCTTTAGTGATGTTAATTTACCCCTACTGGCCCAACGGGAAGTAAAAACCGTGGCTCTGTTGGTAGTGACAGGCGATCGAGGTCTTTGTGGCGGTTATAATACTAACGTCATCCGTCGTGCCGAACAACGGATTAATGAATTAAAAGAGCAAGGGATTAACTATCAATTAGTTGTTGCCGGCCGGAAAGCGGCACAGTATTTCGAGCGCCGCAATGCTCCCATTGCCGCTAAATTTATTAACCTCGAACAGATTCCCACTGCCGATGAAGCTGGCACTATTGGGGATGAATTGCTTTCCTTATTTTTATCGGAAACAGTTGATCGCGTCGAGTTAATTTATACTCGTTTTATCTCCCTGATCAGTTCCACTCCGGTGATTCAAACCCTGTTACCTTTAACTACCCAAGGTTTAGCGGTACAGGATGACGAGATTTTCCGTTTGGTGACTAAAGAGGGAAAATTTAAGGTACAACGGGAAAAAATGGCCAGCCAACCAGCGCAGGTTTTTCCCCAAGACATGATTTTTGAGCAGAATCCCGTCCAAATCCTCGATTCTCTCCTACCTTTGTACTTAAATAACCAATTACTGCGCGCTCTCCAGGAATCGGCAGCGAGTGAATTAGCAGCCCGGATGACGGCGATGAGCAACGCCAGCGAGAACGCCAGCGAGTTAATCGGGACTTTAAGCCGTACCTACAACAAAGCGCGTCAAGCCGCTATTACGCAAGAATTGTTAGAAGTAGTAGCGGGAGCCAACGCTCTCTAGGTTTAAGCCTGTTTTTCTTTTGATTATCAGTAGGAGTGATTATTTTCACTCCTTTTTTTATATAGGGCTTGCTGAATAATGGTAAAACCCTTTTAAAATAAAGCTTTTGACCTGTTAAAGTCCGATGTTAGTGCAAGAAAATAGGATTGGGACTTTCAAAAACCTTGCATTATCCTTCTTATAGTACATCGCTTGGTACAAAA
>NZ_JADBSA010000057.1:0-17571 GCF_020246945.1 Microcystis sp. M113S1
AAATCCTTATCTGGCAAGAGATTTAATTGATTAGTTCGCTCTAGATCAAAAACAATTGACAAAAATCGCTAAATGCCTTTCTATATAAGGGTTACATCCCTTATAACCCCCGTCCATTGCATAACACAAACCGAAGAGCCAAAAATCCCAACTCAGTAGATTTACAAAAATGAGATGCACCCCTTTTGGGTTAGCATAGGCACTCTTGTCAAAGGAGATTGACTATTTTGATTTTAACGATAGAAAGGTATCAATATCTGGAGGAATTTTTGTAATCTTCTCAGGGCAATTAATTGTCGAATCTTGGGATTAATTTGGGGGGGATAAATGCTGGTGGCTAATTGTTCTTCTAGTAAAGCATATTCTGCCGCAGTTAGGGGTTGATTATCAAGGGGCGATCGAGCCGAAGTGATAATTTCTGCTCGTAAAACTTCTTCGGGAATATCTTCAGGAGCGGGCAAAGCAAGGGCTTTTAGGGGCGATAAGAAACCGATAGAGATGAGGATGATAATTTTTGTCGTTCGCTTCATTTAATTTAAACCGGGGGGCAATTTTTCCCGACACTGTTGATGAATTTCCCCGATTCTAGCAAACAACCAGGGATATTTTTGACGATAACTGGGAACTAGAGCCAGAGGACTGAGTAGGGCAGTGGCGGCAATATCGGCTACACTTAATTTATCCGCCACCAAATAGGGCTGATTTTGCCAATATTCTAGAATCTTGAGGGCATTTTCTAGTCGCTCCTCCGCTAGTTTTACCCTTGCTGGGGTGATTTTATATTGTTGTCGCACGATATTAATAATTATTTGACTACTCAGGGAAGGATCGATCGCTTTTCCCTCTCCGGCGCGATAATCATAATAGACAAATCTGGTCTCCACTCCAATACTTTCATCTAACCAATCCTCTAGTAACCAAGCTTGTTTTTTCTCCTTTTCCCCATCGGGAATAAAAGAGGGGAAAGGAACTACTTTTTCTAAATATTTTAAAATGGCAGTAGAATCGGCAATAATCTCATCTGCTGCCATTAAAACGGGGACAGTGGTTAACCCTTTAGTTAGGGGCCTGAGTTTGAGAATATGTAGTCCGGGGGTGAGATTTTCTACTTGGTAATCAATCCCCTTATAACCTAGAGCTAAACGAGCTTTGCGACAGTAATGAGATGTGCTAAATTGAAGTAAAAGCATTAAGTGTTGTTGGTTGCTATAGTAGTTATCAGTTACCAGTTATCAGATGTGAGTTTTCAGTTAACTGTTCACTGATTACTGATTACTGTTTACTGTTTACTGATCACTGTTGAATGAATTGGCAATAGGTCTATACTATGAGCAAACCCTCCCTTTTTTCGCCTGTTTCTCGTCCTTATGCGATTAATTCACAAGCAAAAGATCCCTGGTTAGCTGTCAATCTCTCGATGTTCTTCCCCGGTTTGGGACAATGGTATGCTAACAAAAACCAGAAAGCAACCCTTTTGGCAATCGCTCAAGTAATATTAATAATTGTGACAATTTGGTCAATTTTTAGCCACAATGGCCCTGTAAGCTGGGGATTAGGAGGAATAGTTGCCCTGGTTATCGTTTACATTAGCAATATTTTTGACGCTCACTGGACTGTTTATTATTCCAGACAGAATAACAGCTTAGAGAAAATTCCCCGGAAACAAAAAAACCCGTGGTTTGCAGTCTTCGCTAACCGGATTATACCGGGGTTAGGGCAATTGTACGCCGATAAGGTGATCTTAGGGATAATTTTTCTGACTATATCCCTGATTACCCTGAAAATGGATCATTTTTTTGCCTATATCCTCTTTCTTAACCCTTTAACTACAGCGATCGCTGTTTATCATGTTTATCACACTTTCCCCGATCAATTCCATCCCCATCGTCACACCTATCGTTCCATTTTGGCGCTGATGGTGGCAGCAATTTTTACTTGGGGAATTATCTGTAATTATTTTCCCGATTGGTTACATCAAAGAATAGAATTTTTCGAGATTCCTAGCGAATCCATGCTGCCTACCCTCACAGTAGGTGATCGCATTTTCGTCAGTCAATCCAGTAATTATCAAGCGAAAAGAGGCGATATAATTGTTTTTAGAACTCCCGAAAAAATTAAGCAACTAGAGCCTAATTCTGGAGATTTTTTTATCAAACGAGTCATCGCTATTGCTGGGGATACCATTGAAATCCGCAGGGGTAAAGTTTATCTCAACCGGCAAGTTATCGAGGAACCCTACAACGCCGAGTTGGCCAATTATGAAATAGAATTGGTGACTGTACCCCCAAAAACCCTGTTTGTTTTGGGAGATAATCGTAACCATAGTTTTGATTCCCATGCTTGGGGTTTTTTGCCGGAAAGTTATATCGTTGGTCAAGCCTATAAAGTTTACTGGCCTCTCGATCGTGTCCAGTCTTTGCTATGATGGGGATGACTGGGGTAACTTTGAGCCTAGGTGTTACAGTTAGATGAGTTTGGGTATTGTTAGATTTATAATATTCACAATCCCTTGAGTTGTTCCTGAAAAATTCCCACTGGTGCTAGATAATTAACTTCAACTTTTTCTTGATTAATATGCTCTTAAAATTCCCTCAAAAGCTAAAAATTCAGCGAATAATATTATTAGTATTTTGTCTAGGAATGGGGATAATTATCTGGTGGTTATCATGGCAATCCATCGGGATGAGCCAAATTCAACGCCCCGAAACAGTTGCTCAACAAATTTATCAAGCAATGCCAGATTTACCGAAAGAAAACAACTATACCCGTCGAGATACAGGAGCGATCGATCCGAATAATACTTTAATAAGTCGCTTTCTTCGTTATCATCAAGATACAAAAAAAAGGTTTACTCTCATCCGTTTTGATTGGCAATTAACCCTAGGGGATTATCTAGGAGTGAACGAGAAAATCAACGAAGAAAACTATCCCGGACAAGCAACCCTTACCGTTAATCCCATGGCCGCCGATATCAAAGCGATTAACAGTCTTAATCGTCGTCAACGGCAGCAGTTAGTCACCCTTCTAGTCGAAATTTATAACCCCGCCATTCTCCCCCAAGAAACCCCCACTCCTAGTCCTTCTCCTAGTCCTTCTCCCCGTCGTCCATCTTTATCAAAACCAGGAGATGCCGACCTATTAAAATTCTAGAAAATTATGGAAAAAATTCTCAAATATGGTTCAGGTTGGCGACTCGGTTGGAATCCTAATGCGGCCATTTATAAAGGATTAATTGGTGGTGATGATTGGGCGATCGAATTGACCGAGGCAGAGTGGCAAGATTTGCGTCGGTTACTATCACAATTGACCGCAACTATGGCGGCCATGGCCACAGAATTAATGGATGAAGAAAGAATTGCTTGTGAAGCGGAAAGTGAGCTTTTATGGGTAGAAGCGGACGGATTTCCCGATAATTATTCCCTGCGATTCATTCTCTATCAAGGTCGCGGTTGTGAGGGCAATTGGTCGGCCACTGCCCTGCCAGAGTTGCTCGCCGCTTGGGACAATTTGCTTTACAATTTTTAAGCAAGCGGTGGGCATAAGTTAATTTTTGTCTCCCCCTCTTGACTTTTTGATTCCCCTGTGCTGCTATGATTGCCCATCCTAGGACGAAGACTGATAATCTCACCTACACTCCGCCCCCATTGCTGAAAAACGGTTTTGCCATGACTCTCTATGTGTCCCTAAAAGCGCGAGAAACCTGGCAAAATACGATCGCTATTCCCGAACCAGTCTATCAAGAAACCATTTTCACCGGGGCCAATGCCGTCCCCATCTACGGGATTTTTTCCATTCCCCCACAAGCGAAGGGAACCATTATCGGGACCTACGGCATCACGGGAGACTTAGATAATCAATGGTTTTTAAGAATTTTAGGCAGAAAAGCCGTAGCGAGAAACTACGCAGTCGTCCTCTTCGATTGGCGCGCCCACGGTAAGACAGCCGAATTATCCCCGACTCTCACCTCCGATGGCATCTATGAAGGGCTAGATTTCATTCATATTGCCGCCCAAGCTCAAAAAATGGGCTGTCCTGCTCCTTTTTGGTTCACAGGTTACTCTCTGGGGGGACAATTGGCCCTGTGGGGAATTAAATCGGTAGAGAATCAGGAAGATATGGGGATCGATCCCGTCGATATCGGTGGTGGTGCGGTAATTTGTCCTAATTTAGACTCTAATCGTTCTTTATCCTATCTCGTCCAGGATCCCTGGGGGAAACATTTGGAAAAAGCGATCGCCAGGGAATTACGCAAGTTAGCCAAACGCATCCATCAAGCTCATCCCGATCATATCGATCCCCAAGCAATTACTCGCGCCACCACGATTGCCGGATTCGATCGAGAATTAGTGATTAAAAAGCTAGGATTTAAGACAGTTTTTGACTATTATGCCGCTAGTAGTCCCTTGCCCTTTCAACCCTATTTAACTAAACCCACTTTTATCCTCTACGCGGCCGATGATCCCCTCTTTTCCCCCGCAGTTATTCCCGATCTGCAAGCAGCGATCGCCGATAATCCCCACGTCGATCTACTCTTAACCAACCACGGTGGTCATGTGGGTTATATCAGCAGTTTATCCTGTCAGCGTCAGTGGGGCGATAGCGATCGCTGGTGGGCATGGAATCGGGTTTTAGACTGGTTTGACCAAAAAACTGGCAAATAATACTAAATCCGTTTTTAATCCTGTGATTAACTGCCGATCTAACTTTAAAAACCCAGTTATGGATTGTTTCCCCTCTATCCCCCATCCCCCATCCCCCATCCCTTCTCTCCTATACTTTTTAAACAGGATTTAGTATAATTTCTAGGAGTCATACTAAATCCTTTTTTAATCCTGTGATTAACTGCCGATCTAACTTTAAAAACCCAGTTATGGATTGTTTCCCCTCTATCCCCTATCCCCTATCCCCTATCCCCCATCCCCTATCCCCCATCCCCCATCCCCCATCCCCCATCCCTTCTCTCCTATACTTTTTAAACAGGATTTAGTATCAAAGGCCGCTAGAAACTCCTCCACCTGTTCCCGAGTCGGTTGGGATGCGATCGCTCCTGCCGCCCTTGTCACCATTGCCCCCACCGCACAGGCATAAATCACCGCATTACGCGCTAAATCGGCATTTTCCCCGATTTGATCGCCTCCAAGACTAGCACGAGCTAAAAAACCCGCCACAAAGCCATCTCCTGCCCCGGTTGTATCCACTACCTCTCCAGTAAAAGCCTCAACAGTGCCGCTATTTTCGCCTAAATGATATTTACAACCTTTTGCGCCGCCAGTAACCAGAATTGCCCCTAAATTGGGGTATTGTGATGATATTCTGACGGGGGTATCAGTGCCAAATAACCATGCTGCTTCTTCCTCGCTACATTTGAGCAAATCGGCCCGGACGATAAAATCTCGAATCCGATCAGGAGCGGCCTCAAGATTAGGCCAAAAAACCGGCCGCCAGTTGATATCGATCAATACTTTCACCCCGTAAATTTTAGCTAATTCGAGGGCGCGCATCATCGCCGCTCTCGCCGGGGGATAGGCTAACCCTAGGGTTCCCATAACTAGATAATCGGCATTTTTAAAGATATTTTCGGCTAATAAGTCACCATTAAGGGCAGTATCGGCAAAATCCGTCGTTTTAATGCCGCCAAAACCCGCAAAATGTCTGTCTCCCCCAGCATCGCGGGTGACATAAACTTGTCGGGTGGGTAGGGTGGGGTGATACTGTACACCAGTGGTATCGACTCCGAGAGCGTCTAGCAAGGCGATTAACTGTTCCCCTCGTTGATCTTTGCCCACACAACCGATAAAAGCCGAATTTATGCCCAATTTTCGCAATCCACAGGCCACGTTTGCCGGCGCACCCCCGGCATAGGTTGTCCAAGAAGTCACTTGCTCTATAGAGCGCTCGCTTTGATCGGCAATTAGATCAGAGAGGATTTCCCCTAAACAAATGACAGACACTGGCGAAGATCTTTGATGGTTAAGCATTGCTGTGGGGTGTGGGGAAGCTTTTTTCAGTGTTGCCAAAGGCACGGCGTAGCCGTCCAGTAAACAGTAAACAGTAATCAGTGAGGTTCTTCGTTACTTGGTATGGTTCGATCGGGTGGCATAAATCGACTAAATCCTTATTTGGCAAGAGACTTAATTGATTAGTTCGTTCTAGAGCGAAAACAATTGACAAAAATGGCCAAATGTCTTTCTCTGTAAGAGTTTCATTCCTTATAACCCTGTCCGTTGCATCACACAAACCGAAGAACGGCTCTCTTAGGTTTGGTGGGTAAAATGTATTCTAAGATACAGTTCTGCTGGCGAGCGAGTAGAAGGAACCACAGAGACACAGAGGACACAAAGATTGATCGCTTCTATAGTAAGTTAAACTGATCACACAAACCGAAGAACCATAACTGATAACTGATAACTGATCACTGATCACTGATCACTGATTAATAACTTGTCAAGAAATCACGATAAATCAACTAGAGATTATCTGAGGCATTGAGTATAATCAAACACATAGATAGATTAGGGGAAATTGCTCATAATCAGTCCGATCGAGCGTGAATCCTCTTTCTCGGAAAAATATCTTCTCCTATTTTTTAGTCTTAGACTAAGGAAATATCATGGTTGATTGTAGTCAGATTCAGTTTGACGAGGATAAAAGCAAGATAGATCTATTGCAACTACGAGAATTATTTAATTTAACCGCATTTTGGGCAATCGATCGCCGTTTGGAAGATTTAGCAACCGCAATTGACTATAGTGATCCAGTGGTGACGGTGTGGAATGAGCGGCAATTAATTGGTTTTGCTCGCGCCATTTCTGACGGCATTTATCGGGCAACTATTTGGGATGTGATTGTTCATCCCGATTATCAGGGAGCCGGTTTAGGGCGTAAATTAGTAGAAACAGTTTTGGCCCATCCCCGAATAAATCGGGTGGAAAGAGTCTATTTGATGACTACTAATCAAGAAAAATTTTACCAGCACATTGGTTTCCAAAGCAATGCCACGACGACGATGGTATTATTTAATCGTTATACCGAGGAGTTTCCCTATCCGGCGATCGAGGTAAAGAAAAAACGATCCGTGTGAGCTTGTCCTGACTATTGTTATCGATTTGATCTAAGCTCATTTCCCCCCCCGATACTTCGATAATGCCTTTCGCTAACTGGAATTTAAGACCGGGAGAAAGACCGAGAGCTTGGGTAAATTGTTTGACTTCTTCTGGCTTTGATTCTAAACTCAAAGGGGAAATTTCTGGCATTTGCCAGAGAGGGATTTCCCCCGGAAATTCTAGGACAATAGTGACTTTTTTCTCGCAAAGAGTGCTTACCGAGATACAAATAGAGCCACTCGCTAAGTTAGCGATCGCTGCATCAACGAGAAGGACAAGAGCGGAGGTTAAACGCTGATAATCGGCAATAATAGCAATATCATCGGTTAAAGGGCTAAATTTAAGCTTAATATTGCGATTAGCTGCCTGTAAATAGGTTAAACTTGCCCAATCTTCCCAAAGTTTAGTTAAAGAAAAAATTTCTCGCTCCAGAGGTATAGTACCCGACTCTAGTTTGGAGAGATTAATCATCTCATCGAGCATTGCCATCAGTTTACGGCCCGCCAGTTGTCCTTGGGCGATAAATTCCCTTTCTTCGGCTGGACTTTCACAAAGATCGGCGAGAATCAGTTGATGGAGACTGATCATACTGCTCAATGGCGATCGCAATTCGTGGGCAACCCGTCCCAAAAAACTGCTTTTGAGGTGATTAATTGCCACAGCCAGGTGATAAGCGAGGCGAGTTTGCTGTAATTCCCGTTTTAAAGCGTCAATATCGTCCATATTTACAGAAAAACTGCCCCTTGTCGTAAGACATCCCATCCTTGACATTGCCAACGCGCGACGGTGGAGGGTTGTCCACTATTGATTATTCCCCATGCTTGCCTTTCTGTGGGCGCTAACACCGTCACCGAGGGAAAAGTAGTCATAATTGCGGATGGAGTTAATAAAGGCTCTTGTCCTGACAGATTAGCACTTGTGGTCGCTAAAACACCAGTTCGACCGAGAATTTCTCTTGCGATCGCATGAGCGGGAACTCGGATACCAATCGTGCTAGGATTTTTAGGGTTAAGAGCTTTTGGTACTTTTTCAGAAGCAGGTAAAACCAAAGTTAGGGAGCCAGGCCAGTATTTTTCGGTCATTTGCTGCCAAATTTCCCTTTCTTCCTGATTTCCCTTGACATAATCCCATAAATCTGCTGCTGAGGCCGCCATGAGAATTAAAGGTTTATCAAAAGTCCGTTTTTTAGCGGCAAAAATCAGGGAAGAATAGGGGGGAGAAACCGCTAAAGCGGGAACTGTATCCGTGGGAAAAGAAACCACTTGACCACTTAGGGCCGCGTGAACAATTTCGTTAAGAGAACCAGTAGGCATTGAGAATTGATCATTTTTGGGGACTAATTTAGCCTAAAACTTTTTGGCACAATTTTAAAGGGTAAGCAGTTGATCAATATTAATTTTACTAACACTTGCTCCTAGTGCCTCTTGTCAAAAACGGTCAACTTCTTAACCTTCCAGAATCAGAAAACGATCACACCGCCTCCATTAACCTTTAGTTCACTCCCGCGCAGATAAACTGTCAGGCCAACTGTTAGCTTGCTATATTTTTCCACCGCTTCTCAAAAAATCAAGAAACTGTTTGGCTTCATTCTCAGTAAGTTGATAGCGGGAAACCTTTCCAAATTTTTCTTTTAAATATTCCTTACCCTGTTCTCTACTCCAAGATAATCTCTCCATTTCCGTAGCGATGAGTCGAATTTCAGGCATAAGTTCAACCACTCCCGCGATCAAACGATAGCATGATAGAGGAAGATTGGCATCGGGCTGCCAGGGCTGTCCGAGACTGAGGCAGATTAAACAGTGATGGCTTATTTCTTCCTCTCGATCGAGTTTCTCTAGAATTATCGGATCGGTGATGCTAAGATCAAAATCTGCGAAATCATACTGAGCATCAGCAATAATCCCCCGCCATTTCCCCCTGCTGTTTTTACGGCAGCAGAATGATTTTGCCTCAATCAATTGGAGAGTGCGTACTGGAGCTTGAGATTTCAGATATTGATAAGGTATCGACTTTCTGTAATCGGGATATAATAAATTGCCCTCGCAAAACTGTAAAAGATTGGCGACCTCTGCTTTACCAATAATTTGCCAAGGTAAGTTCTTGTAACCAATATTCTCAATTTCATAGCCAGATTTTCTCTCGCTGTCGATAGGAATACTGAGGATATCCAAAATACGAATTTTGCTAGTCTGAATAAAGTTATTGTCTAGGGGTATTCTGCCGTCCTCTAACTCTGAAATCGGTCTAACCCACTGACCCGACTCTCGATCTATTCCCGCAATACATCTTTCATGATGTTTATAAGAATTAGCCAGACAAATTATCTCCATATAGCTACAAGTGAATAATTTCTATATTATGGAAATGGGACTGAAGATACTCGGCGGCAAGTCGCCTGTGGCAAAAGTGAGGTTTGTCTTCGCTACAAAGAAAACAAGAATTCTGCAAGCTGTCCGGTTTGATCGTTGATTCAATATGTCTTTGACGCAGAATCGTCAGGTATTTTTTAGAGTAATCTTCCCACGATATTTGTTTCTTTTTGTAGGCATCTAAAATTTCTTGAGTGGGCGCAAGTGATAGTTCATGGGAGTAATCGATGCCGCCAATCTCAGAGAGAAAGTACTTTAAGTCGTTTTGTTTGGCAAAGCCGGATAACTGGGATGTATTATTCAAGCGAGTATCGATGATTTTAGTAACGCCCGCTTTTCTTAAACCCTCAAAGAAACTAGATGCAGATTTTCGGGTAAACCCGATCGTGAAAAGTTTAATCATGATCTTTCTCCACATAGGCTATGCGATCGCCCTGCAGCTGATAAGCTTGACGAATTCTCTCGCTTCGCGCCAACTGAGGTTGACTGACTGTAGGGAAAAGAGATAGTTGTCCATTCTCCTGTTTGTCTTGCAAGTCATGAATTTGCAAGAGTCGTTCTTCCAGATTTTCGTGGTACTCCAATTCGCCATTGCTGTGAATGTGGGCAATTTCAAGGTTAAAAGAGATAAGGTGCTGGCACACCAGAATAGCTCTATGGCAAGTGATCGGGTCTTTCTCGGCACACATCAGGGCAATGCGATGATTTTGCACTCCTTTGATGATGCGCTTCAGTCCCTGTTGGAATGAGTCAAGGACAGCAATTTTTTCGTAAAGGGCTTTGCCTTCCACATAACAGCTACTATCTGCAGGCCGCGCCCCTAGCTCCGCCCCTAAAAAAACATAGCGAATCTCTGCTGTGGGTAGGTAGGACTGGAGCGCTTGTTTGTTGAAGTGAGGAAGATAGCGGCTGTAAGGAGCGGAACGCACATCTGCTAAAGCGTTGATGTTATGAATGGAGAGCAGTTCGAGGAACTTTTCCGGGGTGTGGTTAGAATGCCCGATCGTAAATATAGCCAGCATTGTATCTAACTTGATAGTTTAGTAATTTACCTTATTATATCTCAGTCTCTCTGGGGTTATCGAGCCAGATAACTGTTAGTTTACCATAGTAGGTTAGCCACAGCCCGGAATATAAAATTCAAACTTAGGTATAATTTATATATCTCCAACCAATTATCGACGATTAATTATGAATGAGCCTGATACTTTTGCTAATCTCGAACAATTAGAATATATTCCCTACCTAGATGCCACGGGTAATATCTGTGCTGATTTCCAGGGGAAAATCGGGGTTTATGCCATTTTTGATCGAGAACAAGTCTTAGAGTTTGTCGGCTATTCTCGTGATATTTATCTCAGTTTAAAACAACATCTTGCCCGACAGCCCCAAGCTTGTTATTGGCTAAAAATACAGTTGATTGATCGTCCTAATCGGACTATTCTCGAATCGATTAAACAAGCTTGGCTAAGAGAAAGTCAGGCAGTAATCGGCAATGAAAAACTCTGGACAGAACCAATTGATGCTAAATTAACCATGACTGAGACAGAAAAAGAATTTTATCAAAGTGCTGACGAATTGGGGCAAATCAAGTTATTAAAACAGGTATCCAGACGAGTAGAAAACGATATTTTATCAACCCTAGAAAAACGGGGAGTACAGATGGAAATTCGTTTTAATCCCAAGTTAAAAGAACAGGGTTTGCTCGATTTAAAGTAAAAATTCCTAGGGGCGATCGATTCTCCAGACAAACCGCTATGATAGTATATCGCCCCATCCCGACACCAATGGAACAGCGATGACCACTCAAGACTGGCCAAACCTACTGCAGCAACTACTCGATCGAAAATCCCTTTCCCTTAACCAAGCTGAAGAATTAATGACTGGATGGTTAAACGGCCAGATTCCGGAAGTTTTATCGGGGGCGATTTTAGCGGCTTTGCAAGCAAAAGGAGTCTCGGCCGCGGAATTAGCGGGAATGGCCACAGTTTTACGGCAACAATCTCGCTTAGAAGACCCTAAACCCCATACTACTCCCGTTATCGATACCTGTGGCACCGGCGGTGACGGGTCCTCCACTTTTAATATTTCCACTGCTGTGGCTTTTGTGGCGGCCGCCGGGGGCGTAAAAGTGGCTAAACACGGCAATCGCTCGGCTTCCAGCAAGGTCGGTTCGGCCGATGTTCTAGAATATCTTGGGGTTAATTTAAGCGCCCCTAGCGAGAAAGTAGCGGCGGCTTTAGATGGGGTGGGAGTGACCTTTCTTTTTGCCCCCGGTTGGCATCCAGCCCTGAAAAGTGTGGCTAATCTCCGCAAAACCCTGAAAGTTCGCACGGTTTTTAATCTTCTTGGCCCTCTAGTTAATCCTCTCCGTCCCACAGGTCAAGTTATCGGGGTTTATGACCGGCAATTTCTCACCCCCATGGCCACGGCTTTAGCACAAATGGGAACCCCAAAGGCGATTATTGTTCACGGCCGGGAAAAACTCGACGAGGTGGGGTTAGGAGATCTGACCGATATGGCTTTATTAAATAATGGTGAGGTGATTTCTGGGGCGATCGATCCTTTGTCAATTTCTATCCCCAGAGCTAGTTTAAATGCCCTTAAAGGCGGGGAAGTGCCAGAAAATGCCGAAATACTCAAAAATGTCCTGCAAGGGGGTGGAACGCCGGCTCAACGGGATGCTGTGGCAATTAATGCCTCTCTTGCCCTACAGGTGGCAGCAAAGGTCACTTTTGGCGATCATGCTGCTGGTTTCGCTCTCGCACGCGAGATTTTAGCCAGTGGGTTAGCTTGGCAAAAATTAGAGGAGTTGGTTAAGTTTCTCTCCTAGGACAATTCACAGGAGTCAGGAGACTCCGAGACAGGAGATAGGGTGGTCACTGCGTGTGCGTTGCGGGGGGTTTTGGGGTTTTGGGGTGTTAGGGTGTTAGGGTGGTCACTGCGTGCGCGTTGCGGGGGGTGTTAGGGTTTTAGTTGAAATTCCCCCACTTCCCCACTTCCCCACTTCCCCACTTCCCCACTTCCCCACTTCCCCACTCTGCAATAATTACTCGCAGCCAGAAATACGTTTGGAGTATCATACTTTGTGCTTTTTGTCAAAAAAACTTTTTTTTTGCAATAAAACTACACAAAAAAAAGATCATCGTTGCTGGTGAAATTGACTGATTTACCCGTCTTAATTAGGATAACCTTCTAGGTTTGGCAAGGGTTTCAACCATTGCTGCCCAAAAAAGCACAGAATAACCGACTATGAAATTCTATCAAATCGCTGTAACCATTGCAACATCGTTGTTAAATAAAAATCTTTCTCAATTAATTCTTAAGAATTTATAAATATTGCGAAATGTTAATTTAAATATTCTCAAGTTTTTGCAGTCAATAAATAATTTTTACTTATCTTTGTCGGAAAATAGAACTCCTGCAAAAATCCCACATCTACCATGGGGTTAGGAGTCAGTTATCAGTTATCAGTTATCAGTTCACTGAGAAAACTCCCCACACCCCACACCCCACACCCCACACCCCACTTATTCAACGAAGATGAAAGAATCATGGCGAGAACGTCTGAATATCTCTCGAATAGCGATTAATGCCCCGAGGTTAACCATTGCTTTCTGGTTAGCGGTGGCCGTGGCGGGAATTTTGGCTTTTAGTTCCCTAAAATACGCTCTTTTCCCCGATATCAGCTTTCCAGTCGTAATAATTAACGCTCAAGCGGATTTAGCTACTGCTATCACCACGGAACAGCAATTAACTAAACCCCTAGAAAATCCCCTTTTCTCTCTCCCCGGTTGTCGCGATGTGTCCTCGACTACTTCCCCCGGACAGTCAGTAATCAGCGTTTTCTTTAAAATTGGCACAAATTTAGACAGGGCTACGGCAGCAGTTAAACAGGCTATCTCGCAAGTCCCTTTACCCCCTCAAGCTACCACAGAAGTTATCCCCGTTGATTTAAATGAGTCGGCAACAGTCACCTATGCGCTGGTGAGTGAGCAGAAAACTCTGGAAGAATTAAGCCAAATCGCCCAAGATAATTTAATTCCGCCCTTAAAAGCTCTCGAAGGTACGGCTAAAGTTAATTTACTCGGTCAAAGTACAGTTAGGGAAGATAATCCCCATAAAAGCTTAACCCGACCATTGCCCACGCTGGTGCGCTTTAATGGCCAAGAGGCGATCGCAGTGCAGGTAATCAAACAAGGTGCTGCCAATAGTCTCGATCTGGCCGCCCAAGCAGAAAAACTGGTTAAAGACATAGCACAAAAACTGCCCGATGTCAAGATAATTTTAGCTGAAACCCAAGCGGAATATATTCGCGCTGCCCTACAAGGCACGATCGATGATTTACTTTTGGCAGTTTTGCTGTCGGTGCTGGTGATATTGATATTTTTAGGCAGTTTCGCCGCTACAATCATTTCTGCTCTGGTTATCCCCCTATCTCTTTTGGGGACTTTCATTATCATGGCAATCTATGGGTTTAATCTGGAAACCCTGACGCTGCTGGCCCTCGCTTTGGTGATCGGCATTGTCGTGGATGATGCGATCGTTGATGTGGAGAATATTTCCCGTTTAATCGACGCGGGGGAAACCCCGAAAAATGCGGCACTCAAGGGGACAAGGGAGATCGGATTAGCTGTCACTGCTTCCACTTTAACCATTGTTGCCGTGTTTATACCCGTCGCTTTTATGGGGGGTGCGGTGGGACAGTTTTTCCAACCCTTCGGTTTAACTGTCTCGGCTGCGGTGATTTTTTCTCTGTTGATCGCCAGAACTTTATCGCCAGTTTTGGCAGTATATTGGCTGAAACCGCAGTCACGGGCAAAAATGACGAAACAAAAGCGACCGATTGAGAACGCCTATCGACGGCTCTTAAACTGGTCATTGCGTCATCGTTTGCTGGTCATTGCTATTGCCCTAATTACCTTTTTTGCGGGTATTGCCCTGATTCCTTTTATTTCTAGGGGATTTATTCCCCGACTCGATCGCGGCGAGTTTAATCTGGTTTATACTTCTCCTTTGCCGAAAATAACGCAAATTAGTCCTAATAAACCGACGGCTAAGAGTTCTAGCGATAGTTTCGCTTGGATTTCCCAGTTAGCGAGTTCTCCCGAAAGTTTTCTTTTGCGTCGCACTATCCGTGATGGCAGCAAATTAGAAGCGCCGATTTTGCGGGATGGGGAAGTGGAATCGACTTTTATGATCGCCGGTTTACGGGGTGAGCCGAATCGTGGCAAAATTCACATTAAACTGAAGAGCGATCGTCAATCTCACACCAGTGCGGTGCAGCAACGGATTCGGCAAATTTTACCGACAATTAGAGGGGTGAATGTCAGTATCGAGGACATTCCTTTTGTGCAGACGGAAGCGGAAAAGCCGATCCAAATTGCGATTAAAAGCGATGATTTGCAGCTGTTGCGCGATAGTGCCGAGAAATTGCGGGTTGAGGCCGCTAAAATCGCCGGTTTAAAGGATATTTCCCTATCATCTAGATTAAATGAGCGGGGGGATTTTTTGGCGATCGAGCGTTTAAATGGTCAACAGGCGATTTTTCTCAGTGCTAATCTTAGTCCGGATTTAGGATTAGAAGATGCGGCCATTAAAATTGAAGGGATTCCTTTACCGGAAGGGATAACTTTACAGCGTTGGGGTACTTCTTCTCAAAGTAGCGATGTTTTGGGCAGTTTTGGTCGCACTTTAATCCTAGCGACAATTTTAATGTTAGGAGTTTTATGGTTATTATTCAGAAGACTGTTAGAAACTATCGTCATCGCTTTATGTTTACCTTTAGCGATTGTGGGGGCAATGTTGGGGTTATTGGTAACGGGTAGTGAGTTTAGTATGATTTCTCTGATCGGGTTTATCTTCCTCTTGGGATTACTTGATAAAAACGCTGTGTTATTGCTGGATTATACTAACCAATTGCGTCAACAGGGTTGGAGTCGGGAGCAAGCGGTTTTGGAGACGGGAATGATTAGGTTAAGACCGATTTTAATGACCACTTGTTCGACAATTTTAGGCATGATTCCGATCGCTTTGGGATTGGGTACTGGTGCGGAATTGCGGCAACCCATGGCGATGGTAATTGTGGGAGGTTTAGTCACTTCTTCCCTGTTGAGTTTAATTGTTGTGCCTGTGTTATATCTAAGTTTAGAGGATGTTTGGAACCAGATTAAAGCCGGTCAAAAGTAGCTATTTTTACCGTTTTAGCTTCTGATTACTATAGAGTCGTTTGAATTCTTTTTGTTGTTGATTATGATCGACAATTGGCTCAGGATAACCACAACGATGTCTTTCTAAATGGGGGATTTTCCCGGTTACTAAATATTCCGTATCTACGGAAGCTAATTCCGGCAACCATTGACGAATATATTCCCCTTCTGGATCGAATTTTTGTGTCTGACTAGCGGGATTAAAAATTCTTAAAGGTTTCGGATCCATACCACTAGAGGCACTCCACTGCCAACCACCATTATTAGCGGCTAAATCGCCATCAAAAAGTTTCTGCATGAAGTATTTTTCGCCTTTTTGCCAGTTAATAATTAAGTCTTTGGTTAAAAAACTCGCCACGATCATGCGACAACGATTGTGCATCCATCCTGTTTCATTTAATTGTCGCATCGCCGCGTCAACGATGGGATAGCCGGTTTTTCCCTCACACCAAGCTTGAAAATGTTCTTCGTTATCCTGCCAAGGAAAATGACGAAATTCTGTTCTATAAGCACCGACCGCCAATTCTGGGAAAAAATAGAGACAATGCTGGTAAAATTCCCGCCAGGCTAACTCTTGCTGCCAAGTGATAATACCATCTTTTGCTTCCTGGGCGCGGCAATTTTCTAATAACTCTAGGGTTGCCGTCCAAATGGTGCGAATGCCAATCGCGCCAAATTTTAAAGCGGCACTCAAGCGCGAGGTGCCATCAACAGCGGGGAAGTTACGATCTTCTTGATAATTGTTAATAACCCCTTGACAAAATTCTTCTAATCTGCTATTAGCGGCCTTTTCTCCGGGGGTGAGGGGTAAGGGATTTTGCCAAGTAAAACCTAAATTTTCTAGGGTTGGTAAATTAATAGTTTCTGTGAGTTTCTCCCCCTCATTTTCGTCTAATCCTTGCAGGTTTTCTAGGGTTGTGGGGCTGGCTTTGGCTAATTGGCTCCAATTTTTCCAAAAAGGAGTATATACGGTGTAGGGGCTTTTTGAGAGGGTGAGGACTTGCCCTGGAGCGTGGAGAAGTTGATCCCAGAAGGTTTCTACCTCAATTCCTTTTGTTTGTAAAGCGGCAATTACCTGTTGATCCCGTTGACGCGCGTAGGGTTCAATATCGAGGTTAAAAAAAACTGCTTTTGCTGATAAATTGCTGGCTAAGTTGACGAGTGTTTGACTGGGGTTGCCGCGAATAATCAGTAATTGACTACCTTTTTGGCGATAATTTTTGGCTAATTCCTCTAGACAACCGAGGAGATAGGCAACTCTCGCAGAGGCGATATCATCCCCTTCTAAAATAGCAGGATCGAGGCAGAAAACCCCGATAATTTTCGGACTACGTTCCCTAGCTTTACTAAGTCCAATATTGTCCGAGAGACGTAAATCGCGACGATGCCAGAAAAGGATTAGATTTGACATAGAATGAGGTGATGAGAAGATTATCAGGAGCGAGATTATTGGAGGTAAAACTGCAAGCCAGAAATACTCTTTCTATAATTATAGGACAGTGGATCAAGAATAATTATCTAATTTTACAATCTAGCTGTGATTGGCAGTTAATTTATTGACAAAATCTCGATGTTCTGTTGTTTCTAACCCCCGCTGCAAAATCACTAAAACTTTTCCTAAGTCGCCCATTAATAAAGCGTTTTTATCTAGCCATAAACCGGGGAAGATTTGGGAGCGCATTATGCCATCACTATCGGGTTCTAGTTTAATATATTCTCCTGCCTGTAGCCGAAACCAATCAAATTCTCGTTCATAAAACCGCCAGACTAGGTATTCTTGGACTTGATTGCGACGATAGACATTTAATTTTTGATGCACATCGTAGGAAGCACTAGAAGCGGCAATTTCGACAATTAATTCCGGCGCGCCTTCTACATAATCATCTTGAC
>NZ_JADBSA010000058.1:0-7026 GCF_020246945.1 Microcystis sp. M113S1
CTTTTTCCCTGAAAATTAGGTAATTGACCACCTGAAAATGGGTAAAACCCCACACCCCACACCCCACACCCCAACCCCCAACCCCCAACCCCCAACCCCCAACCCCCAACCCCCACCGAAAAACTTTTTCAGCAGACCCTAGTTAAACACTTCTCGCCATCCTCGCTTTCCTTTGCTTTGACGTAAGGGAGAAGCTAAATCGACAATTTTCTCAAGCAGTTTCGGGGCAAATTTTTGGCCCCAAAGAGCTAGATGACTTTGCCAACCGACGACAATTTCCGTTTTTTCCCTATTTAACCCGGTAATTAGGGTTTGGGCGACTTCTTCGGCGCTCATCGGTTTTAACCATCGAAATAACTGCAATTCTCGCACCATATCCGTATCGGTTAAAGAGGGTAAGAGGGTGACAACTTTGATGTTGTGTTCTCGTAATTCCGACCTGAGAGCTTGACTAAAACCCAAAATGGCAAATTTGGTGGCCGAGTAGGTAGCGAAGCTAGGAGCGGCAATTTTACCCATCATGCTGGAAACATTGACAATCGTTCCCTGTCCCCTAATTGCCATCCGGCGAGCAATTAAGCGAGTAACCGTGTACATGGCCATCAGATTTAAAGATATTTCTGCTTGCACTTGCGAGAATCGCGATCGCAGAAAGGGGGTTTGATGGGCAATACCGGCACAGTTAACGAGGATATCTATGCCACGGCATTCTTGCCAAACGCGGATAATTGCAGGACTAACAAGGTCATTTTCGGTTAAATCCAGGGCTAAGGGTGTGGCAATGACCCCTAGGGACTCAATTTCTTTCGCTAGTTTTTCTAATCGCTCTTGATCTCTGGCAACAATCACAATTCTGCTTAAACCTTGTCGGGCTAATTCTAAGGCGATCGCTCGTCCAATGCCCCGGGATGCCCCCGTGACTAGGGCTGTTTTTCCCTGTAATTTCATGATCAAACTCCTGTTTTAAGCAACAGTACGGGAATTTATTGGTTTTGCTTCTGAAATCTTTGATTTGTGCATCTATGCCCTACATAAGTAGCGAAGCAATCGAGGGATAGATGGATAGGTTAGGGTGCATGGGGTTTTTCCTCCTTCAAAGCGCACTCTTGAACCCACGGTAACAGTTGTCTTTACAAACAGCAATCTTTTTTAACACTTTTTCCTCAAAATCACTCGATCGGATGAACGCTCAGGGTGATCCTCGATCCGATGGAAATGGTCCCAGAGGACTTTCAGATATAGGTAGGGTCTGCTGAAAAAGTTTTTCGGTGGGGGTTGGGGGTTGGGGGTTGGGGGTTGGGGGATGGGGGATGGGTTTTACCGATTTTCAGGTGGTCAACTACCTAATTTTCAGGGAAAAAGTACCTGAATTTTCCCCCCGATCACTCCAAGGGTTGGCACTTTTTGAGGTCAAAAAAGTCTAAAAGTCTTACCCAACAAGGTTTTTATATTTATTCAGCAAACCATAGGTATTTTAAAGAGCTTACTACCGAGGGAGATATAGCAAATAATGGGTTATTTAGGACGCTTTCAATTTTCAAACTCTTATCTGAACAGGGTTTCAGCGATGGATTGTCCTAAGCACCTTGGTCTTTGCTATAGAAAGTCTGACAATGGACGCGACTACTATTGGCAGTACAACGGACTTGACATCCTCACCGCACTGAAGTAGATCTTTTGGGCAATCTCCCATCTCCTAATCCCCAACCCCAATGAATAACCCCCCCGATAGTCCATTCAATTACACAGAAGCTTTTATTGCCCTAGGAACGAGTAATTTCGATCGCTCGGTGCAGTTTTATCGTCAACTGTTGCAACAGGAACCAAACCCCTACCTTGCCGCCGTTTATGCGGAATTTAGGCTGATTAACCTTAAATTAGGTCTTTTTTGCCCTAAAGAGTCCCACAGAGACGAATTTAGCGATTCTAGGGGCAGTAGCATGAGCATTTGTTTTGAGGTGGAGAGTCTCGAAAAAGCCCTCGATCATTTGAGCGAAATCGGCTATGGTGCTAGGGGAGAAATTAGCCAGGCTTCCCACGGTCCGGAAATCTACATCTATGATCCGGATGGTAATCGTTTAATTTTCCATCAATCCACCGCTAAAACCAATCCTTTCAGGTAGGAACCTTCCGAGTGATAGATACTGGTGGGATGGTCCGCCGGTTGGCTTAAACGTGCTAAAATTCGCACTGGGCGAGCCGATTCAATGGCGGCAGCCATGACAGCACCCTGAAAATGTTCTTCGTTAACCACTTGGGAACAGGAAAAGGTGAAAATAATACCTTGCGGGCGAATTTTCTGGAAAGCTTGGTAATTTAATCTTTTATAAGCCATAACCGCCTGATGACGGGATTGGATACTTTTGGCAAAAGCGGGGGGATCGAGGACAATCAGATCGTAATCCTCCTGACAGTCGCGCAGGAAGTTAAAAACATCGGCGCTGTAGGATTGATGGGGAACTTCACCGAGATTATTCAGGGCGATATTTTTTTCGGTAAGATCGAGCGCACCGTGGGAACTATCAACGGAATGGACTAGGGCAGCCCCCGCTTGCATAGCATAGACGGAAAAGCCGCCAGAGTAACAAAAAGTATTTAAAACCCGTTTATTCTGGCAATATTGGGACAATATTGCTCTATTTTCCCTTTGATCGAGGAAAAATCCTGTTTTTTGTCCTTTTTCCCAATCAATCATAAAGCGGTGGCCAGATTCTAACACCTCATCGCCAGTTTTTTGACCAAATAAGTATTTATTTTCGGAGATATGGGCGCTTTTCGCCAAAACTGCGGCACTTTTATCGTAGATTGCCCGTAAATTGTCAGCGTAGATAGTTTTCAGGCAATCGACAATCAGATCGAGACGTTGGTATAAAGCTAGGGAATAAGCTTGAATAACCGCCGTGCCATTGTACCAATCGACGATTAAACTGGGTAAACCGTCTCCTTCAGCGTTAATTAAGCGATAACAGTTAGTTTTCGGGTTATCGACTAAACCGATTTGTTGCCGCAGCTGATAGGCATTCTGGAATTTTTCGAGAAATAATTGAGCAATATCGCTGACTTTTTGGAAAGAAAGAATTTTAACGGCAATATTGCTAGGATTATACAGTCCAGTGGCTAGATATTCGCCTTGATCGCTATAAACCTCCACGATAGCACCCTCTTTGACTTCCCCCTCCATCTCTTTAATCGCTCCGGAAAATATCCAAGGATGGAATCGTTTAACGGCATCAATTTTATGGTTTCTCAGGATAATTTTCGCTAAATCTGGCATGGATAAAGAATCAGGGTTGATAGCTGACGACTACTAGACAATTCTATTATCCCCTGCTGGCAGCGCAAAACCATGGTTTGTTATCCCTCGATCGAGTGGCATCAAACCAAGTCCTAACAATCGAGGGATAATCAGAGGGAATTCTCGCCTATAATAAGTTAGATTTTAGCGATAGTCCCTCGACAAATGCCAAGAAAAAGTGATGCTGCCGGTGGTTTAAGTTTATGGTTCCAGCGTTTGGGGGCTGCTGGTTTATTAGCGGGACAAACTTTTTTACATATTCTTAATGGCAAAATCCACCGGCGTAATACTCTTGAACAAATGAGTATTGTTGGGCCAGAATCCTTGACAATTGCCCTAATTACGGCTGCTTTTGTGGGTATGGTTTTCACTATTCAGGTAGCCAGAGAATTTATTTTTTTTGGGGCGGGTAGTTTTGTTGGGGGAGTCCTTTCCTTGGCTTTAACAAGAGAATTAGCCCCGGTTTTAACCGCGGTGGTGGTGGCGGGGAGAGTTGGCTCGGCTTTTGCCGCCGAAATTGGTACAATGCGAGTAACAGAACAAATTGACGCTTTATATATTTTAAAAACCGATCCGATCGATTATTTGGTCATTCCCCGGGTGATTGCCTGTAGTTTAATGTTACCCCTGCTCACTATTATCTCTTTAGTCACTGGCCTACTCGGTGGTTTATTTATTTCCGATAGTCTTTACGGTATTTCCTATTCCCTATTCTTACAATCAGCCCAAAATTTTCTGGAAACATGGGATTTAATTAGTTCTATGTTAAAGTCCCTAATTTTTGGGGGTTTAATTGCTATTATCGGTTGCAGTTGGGGTTTAACCACCACCGGCGGTGCTAAAGGAGTTGGTCAATCTACTACCACGGCTGTGGTAACTTCTTTGTTAGCGATTTTTGTGGCTAATTTTTTCCTCTCTTGGCTGATGTTTCAAGGGACAGGTGCTGAATAAATCTAAAAACTTTGTTGGATAAGGCTTTTAGACTTTTTTGACCTCAAAAAGTGCCGGACCTGGGGGTGATCGGGGGTAAAATTCAGGGACTTTTTCCCTGAATTTTAGGTAACTGACTACCTCAAAATCGGTAAAACCCTACACCCTACACCCTACACCCCACACCCTACCCCCACCGAAAAACTTTTTCAGCAGACCCTACTTAATACCGCTCACTAAAAACTCAAATCTGATCACCGATTACTGATAATTGTCTATTTTCAAGATTAGGATTTGTTCAAGGGATTGAGAGTAAGACAAGTTTTAATTAATTCCTCCACTCCCAGGACTGGATAAATAGGGACTCCTAACTGATTAATAACAGTTTCTAGGGTGAGATCATCTAAAAATACCGATTCCCCATGCTTGAGCATGAGGGAGGGTAATAAAACCCCATCCCCAAGATTTTTACCTTGTAATCCTTTGAGAATATCTTGCCCGGTTAATAAACCCGTAACCGTGATTTCCTGTCCCCAATAATCACTATTTAAAGCCACTAATTCCACGGTTAAACCCCGCCGATTATTTAACTGTTTAACTAGGGGTTGAAAGGCTTGTTCTACCGCATTTCCCACTACCCATATCAATCGTCTAGATGGAGTAATTTGAGCAGGTAATAACTTCTTGGCTGTCTTCTGAAAATCCCTAATAAATTGACGAATCGAGCCAACTCCGTTACCGATTTGGGGATAGTCTTCGTAGTGAGATTGAGGTGGTAAATCGACTCGGGCAATTAAAAACCATTCATCAGCTAACCACACCACATTACTGCCAAATTCTTGACAAAATTGTTTCTGTAAAGTTTGGACTTGTTCGATCACTTCTCGCGCTTTTTCTTGGCTAACGGGAATTAATTCATCTTCTTGGGGACGAAAGCGGGTTAATCCCACGGGAACTACGGCAACCGACTCCACACAGGGAATATCTCCCCGATGAAAAGAAACCAGATCTAACAGGGTTCTTTCGAGATGAATTCCATCATTAATATTGGGACAAACTACCACTTGGGCATGAATTTGTAATTGTCTGGCTTGTAGCCATTTTAACTGGTCTAAAATTTGACCAGCGCGGGGATTTTTTAAGAGACGAATTCTCAGATCGGGTTCCGTGGCATGAACGGACACAAAAAGCGGTGATATGTGCATCTTTTCGATGCGCTGCCATTCTTTTGAGGTGAGATTAGTTAAGGTTAAATAACTGCCATAGAGAAAACTTAAGCGATAGTCATCATCTTTATAGTATAAAGTTTCTCTTTTGCCCTCTGGTTGTTGGTCGATAAAGCAAAAAGGACATTTATTATTGCACTGAATTAAGCCATCAAAAAGGGCAGTTTCAAACTCTAAACCTAAGTCTTCATGATAATCTTTTTCGATTTCTATCCGGTGAGTTTTGCCCTGACGATCAAGCACTTCTAGGGTTAAAAATTCATCGGCACATAAAAATTGATAATCGATTAAGTCCCGGGGACGATTACCATTGATAGAGAGGAGCGCATCCCCGATTTCAAAACCCACCTCAGCGGCGATCGAATCTGGGATGACACCACTAATTTTAGCTGGACGAATAGTTAATTCACTCATATTTTTAGGTCGCCATCCAATTATTTAACTGCATTTCGAGAGAGTCTTTGGCCTTGTCTCACTTTTGTCAAGCTAATTCTACAGCATGGCCGATTGTTTAGAGTTGTGGTGGCAAGAAAATCAAGCAATCTATCCAGGGTTAGAAGAATTAGTCATTGATTTAGACACCAGGAGCCGCCACTGGCAGCAACCGCAGCCAATTTATCAAAAGAATGGTAGACTTTGCCCGAAAAACGCAGTGGCAAATACGGCTCATCTACTATCCGCAAATGCCATAGTAAATATAATCCAATTGAACGGTGTTGGGCAGTCTTAGAGAACTATTGGAATGGGGCAATTTTGGGTTCAATTGATGCGGCTCTTAATTGGGCTTCTAACATGACTCGGAAGGGCATAAAGCCTCTAGTGCATTTGCTAGAAGGAACTTATGAAAAAGGGGTGAAGGTTTTGGCTAAAGAACTAGAACAATTGCAACCTTTCTGGCAGCGTTCTGAAGCTTCACCCAAATGGGATGTGACGGTTCTACCCTCCTAGCTAGCAGCTTATTTTTACGCAAGTCCCTTATCGGTGAGAGTTCGAGGTTATCTGCGTCCGGTTACTTTTCGGCAAATTGTTCCCAATTAAGAGAAGACTTGCGGGATTTTCGGGGTTGCCGATTTTTGCTTGATGGCTACCGGCAAAAGATAGCCACCGGCAATTATATCAATTTATCAAAGTTAGGAGAATCATTTACTGTTAATTGATAGCGATCAAGATTGGGAAACTATGATTAAAATAGGATCACCTTGAACTTTTCCTATTCCCCTTGAGTTGCTTGTCTAACCTGTTCGATCTCTAATTCTAAAGCCTGTGCTATCTGTTCAAAGTTTAATCCTAATGCCAATAAACGCTGCTAATTCGGGTCTGCTGAAAAAGTTTTTCGGTGGTGGTAGGAGTCAGGAGTCAGGAGTCAGGAGCCGGTCGTTTCAGGCTTTGTTGCCCTTGTTTTTTGTACCAAGCGATGTACTACAAGAATGATAAAGCAAGGTTTTTGAAAGTCCCAATCCTATTTTCGCAGCATGAACATCGGACTTTAACAGGTCAAAAGCTTTATTTTAAAATGGTTTTACCATTATTCAGCAAGCCCTAATTATCTACAGGGTTGGTGGCGAAGGGGTGGAA
>NZ_JADBSA010000059.1:0-3520 GCF_020246945.1 Microcystis sp. M113S1
CAGGTGGTCAATTACCTAATTTTCAGGGAAAAAGTCCCTGAATTTTCCCCCCAATCACTCCAAGGGTCGGCACTTTTTGAGGGAAAAAAAGTCTAAAAACCTTGTTGGATAAGGTTTTTAGATTTATTCAGCAAACCCTACTTATGAGAACCGATAATTGGGCTAAAATGCCTCTTGGATCATAGTTTCCTTGAGCATTTCTAAACCCTTTTTCACCCGACGGGAGACGGTAACGACACTAATACCTAATTGTTCGGCGGTTTCCCGTTGAGTAAGATCTTTAAGGAAGACAAATTCGAGAATATGACGGGTTTTCTCTTCTAATTGAGCGAGAGCTTGTTGTACACGAATGCGATCCTCTTGACAAAGTTGAAAGCTGCGATAACGGGGATCGGGAACGAGGTCTTTTAAACAAGTATTATTATCTTCATCGTTATTAACCGTCACATCGAGACTGAGGGGTTCACGGTTTTGGAAAGCCAGTTTTACCTCTTGCCATTCTTCGATCGAAATATTTAAAGCGAGGGAGATTTCCGTATCATTGGGTTGACGATTGTGGACAGTTTGGAAATGCCGACGCACATTGGCCGCTTGTCTGCCTAAATCTAACCAACGACGAGGAATACGAACTGTATAACCTTTATCGCGCAGATGGTGTTGAATTTCGCCGCGAATATAGGGAATAGCGAAGGAACTAAAAGCATGACCTTTGCTGCTGTCAAAACGCTCGATCGCCCGAATTAGTCCCATACAGCCAACTTGCACTAAATCTTCGTAATTTTCATGGCATTGATTGACCCAATGATGAGCTTCCCTTCTGACTAATCCTAGGTTTAACTCCATAATTTGATCCCGTAACTTATTATCTCCTGTTTTTTGGTATTTTTGAAACAGGGTGAGAGTTTCGAGTTTAAGATTTTCTTGATTTACGACAGACATAGGGCGCTAACAGACTTAAAAAATGTTGACTATAAAAGATCACTATTGCAATTAGCTTTGACCAATCCCAATACAGTCTAGATGAGAAGCGGCAAGCAATCACAACAATGTAATTTGCTACTATCACTATGATAAGACCTTTATATAAAGACTTGTGTGATTTCACGCAGTCAAGCCGGTATTTAAAGACACCAATAAGCTAAAACCCAGGTAATTAGGGTTTTAGGGTGTGGGGTGTGGGGTGTGAATTTTCCCCCGGAAAAAGTCTTAATCCAACAAGGTTTTCAGATTTATTCAGCCAGCCCTATCTAGAAAACTACAACTCAAACAAAGGTAAACTCCGATCCTTATTTTTCGGCAATTTCGCCAGTAGGCCTAAATGTTCGTAGGCGGCTGCCGTGACTACGCGACCCCGGGCAGTACGATTAAGATAACCTATTTGTAATAAATAAGGCTCATACACCTCCTCGATCGTCTTGGCATCTTCTCCCGTGGCTGCCGCTACCGCTTCCAATCCCACAGGCCTACCTTGAAACTGTTCGATCATCGTCTTTAATACTAATCGATCGGTCCAATCTAAACCCATAGAATCCACATTTAATTCATTTAATCCCTGATCAGCTAACTGGGGAGTAATCACCATTTCTCCCTTCACCTGTACATAGTCGCGTACTCGTTTTAATAAACGATTGGCAATGCGTGGAGTTCCCCGACTGCGACGGGCAATTTCGATCGCACCCGCTTCAGTAATGGGAATATTAAAAATAGTGGCACTTCTGAGAATAATTGCCGTCAATTCCTCGATTGTATAGAAACGCAGACGTTGAATCAGGCCAAACCGATCGCGTAAAGGGGAAGTTAAAGAGCCAACTTTGGTAGTAGCACCGATTAAAGTAAAGGGAGGTAAAGAAATACTGCGAATTTTCGCCGCTTGACCCTTGCCAATCGTCACATCCAGGCGATAATCCTCCATCGCTGGGTATAATAACTCCTCCGTCACCCGATTCAGTCGATGAATTTCGTCGATAAAAAGAATATCCCGGGGTTGAAGATTGATCAGGATGCCGGTAATGTCCCGGGGACGCTCTAAAGCGGGGGCGGCGGTAATGCGGCAATTTACTCCCATCTGGGCCGCTAAAATTAAAGCCATGGTGGTTTTTCCTAATCCTGGCGGTCCGTAGAAGAGCAAATGATCGATCGCTTCTTGTCTAGCTTTGGCTGCGGCGATGGTGACTTTTAGATTAGCCTTTAAGTCCTGTTGACCGATATAATCCTCTAGGGATTGGGGACGAATCTGCGCGGCTGCTTTTTCCGTTTCTTCTATAGTGGGATTGGGAGTGAGCAGATTTTCCTCGGCAGCCGGAGGGGAATTGTGCGATCGTTTGATGGCCATTGTTACAATCAAGAGTCTAGGATATGTTAGCGAAGCGGATTTTGCCTTGTTTGGATGTCAATAAAGGTCGGGTGGTTAAAGGGGTTAATTTTGTCAATCTTCAGGATGCTGGCGACCCCGTGGAGTTAGCTCGCTTGTATAATCAGGCAGGGGCCGATGAGTTGGTTTTTCTTGATATTACTGCTACCCATGAAGATCGCGACACGATTATTGATGTAGTCTATCGTACGGCGGAACAGGTTTTTATTCCTCTGACAGTGGGTGGCGGTATCCAATCCTTAGAAAATATTAAAAATTTGTTAAGAGCCGGGGCCGATAAAGTCAGCATTAACTCGGCTGCCGTGCGCGAGCCGGAATTGCTCGATCGAGCCAGCGATCGCTTTGGGAAACAGTGTATTGTGGTGGCGATTGATGCTAGACGACGCAAGGATGGGCATAACCCCGGTTGGGAGGTTTATGTTCGGGGTGGACGCGAAAATACGGGTATTGATGCTTTATTATGGGCGCAAGAAGTGGAAAAACGCGGGGCGGGTGAGTTGTTAGTTACCAGTATGGATGCTGACGGCACGCAAGCGGGTTACGATCTGGCCTTGACAAAAGCGATCGCTGAAAGGGTGGAGATTCCTGTGATTGCCTCTGGAGGAGCGGGCAATTGTCAGCATATCTACGAAGCATTGACGGAAGGGCGGGCAGAAGCGGCTTTATTGGCTTCTTTGCTCCATTATGGTCAATTAACCATCGCTGAGGTCAAAAATTATCTGCAAAATCAACAAGTACCCGTGCGTTAGCCAGGGAAAATGAGGGCAAGATTTGCAGAACTTAATCTAGTGATTAAGTCGGTTTTTCGGGAAAAGGATTTCTTTAGGCTGCAACCCAAGAAGAGCAAGGTTTAGACCTAAGCTAAGACACATTTTAACCGCTTACTGTTGCCTCTTGCCGCTTGCCTCTTGCCTAATCTCAACAAGCAATTTAAATTTGCGGGCGGTTTATCGAAAATTTGGGTTAAAACCCCGTCCTTTGAGGACGGCTTTAAGCTACAATGGAAAAGGCGATAACCAAGCTAAAAACTGAACCTTGACCACAGATAGTAGGGGGTTTCGTTCAGAAAAGACTTCAAATTCGGCCTTGAACGAGTAAAACTTTCTAGGAAATAAGGTTGAACATGAGATTTTTTCGACTTGTTCAAAG
>NZ_JADBSA010000006.1:0-20124 GCF_020246945.1 Microcystis sp. M113S1
TATTTTCACAAAAATATAAGTAAAAATTATTTATTGAATCCAAAAACTTGAGAATATTTAAATTAAAATTCCGCAATATTTACAAATTCTTAAGAATTAATTGAGAAAGATTTTTATTTAACAACGATGTTGCAATGGTTACAGCGATTTGATAGAATTTCAGAGTCGGTTATTCTGTGCGTTTTTGGGCAGCAATGGTTGAAACCCTTGCCACACCTACAGGGTGATCCTAATTAAGACAGGTAAATTAGTCAATTTCACCCACAACGATGATCTTTTTTTTGTGTAGTTTTATTGCAAAAAAAAAGTTTTTTTGACAAAAAGCACAAAGTATGATAGGAACACTGGTGTATTTCTGTCCGCGAAACTCAAAATCAGGGGATTTCCTGTTTCCAAGTCAAGAAATACAGAAAAGCAGTAATTCGATCGAGAAATCGATAAAAACAGCCTAGACTAGAAAAAGAATCCTCTATCCTGACAGCTATCCTGTGGAGATTACTTTTTTAGGAACCAGTTCTGGGGTTCCCACTCGTTCCCGTAATGTCTCTAGTATCGCCCTTCGTTTGCCGCAACGGGCGGAAATATGGCTGTTTGACTGTGGAGAAGGGACTCAACACCAGTTACTGCGTAGCGACCTGAAAAGTTCCCAAATTCGACGCATTTTTATCACCCATATGCACGGGGATCATATCTTTGGTTTAATGGGACTGTTAGCCAGTATCGGATTAGCCGGTTCTGCTCAGGATATTGATATCTATGGACCCCCCGGACTAGCGGACTATCTGCGCGCTTGTGCTAAGTATTCCTATACTAATTTGGCTAATCGGGTGCGTGTCCATGCCATTTCCCCTGGCATACTCTACGAAGATGAAGAATTTACCGTCTCCTGTCAGCTATTAAAACATCGTATTCCCGCCCACGGTTATCGCATCGCCGAAAAAGACCGTCCAGGACGTTTTGATGTGGAAAAAGCCAACGCTTTGGGTATTCCCCCTGGACCAATTTACGGCAAGCTGAAAAAAGGGGAAACTGTCACCCTCGCCGATGGCAGCAAAATTCGCGGTCAGTCCCTCTGCGGAGAAACGGAAATCGGCCGTAAAATTGCCTATTGTACCGATACTATTTTCTGTGAAGGCTCGATCGAATTGGCACAGAATGCAGATGTGCTAATTCATGAGGCAACTTTTGCTCACCAAGATGCCGGGTTAGCCTTTGAAAGTGTTCACTCCACTTCAACGATGGCAGCCCAAGTGGCCTTGGCAGCCCGGGTAAAATTGTTATTAATGACCCATTTTAGTCCCCGTTATCTACCGGGTAATTCTCTGGATATTTCCAATTTGTTAGAGGAAGCGCGGGCGATTTTTCCTAACACTAAATTAGCCTACGATTTCCTCACCTACGAAGTCCCCCGCAACCGTCAAGAAATGGTCTTAGGAGTTAAGTAATTATGCCAGCAGCAGTAGAAGAAAAAAGCATGGTTCCCACGGTTTTAGTGGGTATTGGTGGCACGGGTAACGAAATTTTATCGCGATTGCGTCGCTTAATCGAGGAAAGTTATGGCAGTTTGAGTAATTTTCCGATTGTCAGCTTTTTGGTGGTTGACACGGATAAGGATTATAAAATCAGTAATCCTGAAGCTGCCGGCAGTGCTTTTAAAGATAACGAAAAACACTGGTCCCGGGTGAGTGGAAAACAGGTACAGGAGATGGTATCTGACATGGATAGATATCCCTGGATTAATAGTTGGTTTCCCCCGGAATTAGAGAGAAATATTACTTCCCTAGAAGCGGGAGCGGGACAAATTCGCGCCTGTGGACGTTTTGCTTTATTTTGTAATTATCATGAGATCCAAAGGAAATTTCTGGATGCGGTGAGACGGGTAAAAGGACAAGAAAACTTTATGCTCGATCGCTATGGAATTAAAGTTAATAATACTGCTATTAATGTCTTTACTACGGGGTCTTTAAACGGTGGTACGGGTAGCGGAATGTTAATCGATATAGGCTACTGTATTCGTAATTGGTTGCGAGGGGAAAGTAGTCCTTTAAGTACGGCAATTGTTCCCACTCCTGAAGCATTTGCGGGGATTAGTGTCGGCGATCGAGTTTTGGCTAATGGTTACGCTGCCCTGATGGAATTAAATTACTTTTCTGACTACAGAACCGAATATCATCAACAGTTTAGCAGTGGTTTGGTCGATGAAGTTGTTAGTAAATTACCCCCCTTTGATTTTACCTATTTAGTAGGAACAAAAAACGGAGAAGGTGATTTTAAACTCGGTCAAATTCGGGAAATGATCGCCCAAAATATTTTCCTAGATATGACCTCTGATTTTGCCCCCCATAAGCGTTCCATTAGAGATAATATTAAGGGTTCTTGGGCGCAAGCTGACCCTGGGGGTCGCGGTTATCCTAAGCAATTTATGAGTTTTGGGCTATCAACTATTGAAATTCCTATTGCCCAAATTCGTGCTTCTTTATCGGAACGTTTAGCCAAAGATTTAATTAATTGGTGGCTGAATGATTCCGTGATTTTACCCGCTCAAATGTTGGAGTTAGTAAGAGGTGATATCCTCAAAAGAATGCGCTTGAGCGAAGGGGAATTAATTATGGATTTATGTGCCGACAAGGATCGCTCTTTAATTGCCATAATCTCCCAATGGACTAACGAAACTCGTCAGGAAATCAATCAAGATAATTGGCTATCTTGTACCAAACAGGGTGTTAATATTTTAGGCAATGAACAGGGAAAAATTCTGCGATTTATTAATGATTATTTAACACCAAGAGTCGAGGAATTTAAACGCAATCATTTACTAGAATTAAGTCCCGATGAGCGGCTGCACGGCGATTACCTGAAAAAGATTTATAATAACCGGGATGAAATTATTCAACGGGGTAAAAAGTCTCTAGAAATGGAGTTTTATAATATCCTTGAGGATCGAAACCGTGGGGTAAAATTTGCCGAGAGTTTTATTGTTTCAGTACGACAAATCTTCACCGACATGGCAGAAAAATTCCGTCGCGATCAAGAACAGGTTTGGAGTCAAAACGAAAGTAAACGTCAACGAGAATATGATACAGCCTTAGCAGAAATTAATGATCTGAAAGATAAACTTCATGTCTCGAAAAAAGATAAGATGGAACAATATTGTGAACAAGCTTTAACGGGATTGGAAGGCTATTTAATGGCCAATATTCAACGAAAAACCAGAGGTGCAGGAGTAGAGGTTATTAATCGTTTACTGGAACATCTTAATCAATTAGAAAGCCGTTTTAATCGCTTTCGTCAGAAATTAATTCAAAGTCGCGATCTATTTAATCTCCAAGCTAATCAACAGATTGATAGTGCCGATGCTTTGTTAATTAATGGGATTAAACTATTTGATAGACAAGAATTAAATGGTCTTTATCAAGACTTTATCGAACAATTTGCTTCGGGGATTGCCGGTAACAAAAATGCCTACGATACAGGTATGGATAACCTTTGTTTACCCCTCTCAGAAGAGATTTTAAAGCAATCTAGCCCCCTCTGGAAAGAAACGCGCCGCGCTGATGAAAATATG
Organism: Microcystis sp. M113S1; assembly: GCF_020246945.1. Classification (NCBI taxonomy): domain Bacteria; kingdom Bacillati; phylum Cyanobacteriota; class Cyanophyceae; order Chroococcales; family Microcystaceae; genus Microcystis; species Microcystis sp. M113S1. Next base: position 3,566 of record NZ_JADBSA010000006.1, read on the forward strand.
CGTTTATTTGACATCACCGAGATTGCCGATATTCGTCAAGGAGATTTCCAACAAATTATCATAAACCAAGCTAATCAACTACTACAAAATGCCCCGGTTAGTAGTCGCATTCAGCAGGAATTAGCCGCTTGCGATCGCTTGTTAAAAATCTATAACAACGATGCCGATATTATCAATAATCTTCGCATTGCCTACCAAAAATCGCGACCCCTAATTATGCTCAATCCTGCGGTCTTGCGGGGAAAAGATGCGGGTTTTACGCCCCAATTAAATCAAAATGTTGCCCTGATTGGGGGAAGAAATACCAATAACCCAGCAGCCCAAAAAATTATTCCGAAACTGCGGGAATTTATTGCCAACGAAGACGATATTAAACCCTTGGGAGAAGTGGAAAAACATCGTCTTGTCTTCGTGCAGGAAATTGGCGGTTTTTCCCTACGCTGTCTCGATGGAATGCGAGAGCTGCGACAATCCTATCAAGACTGGAAAGGAGAATTTATTCTCGCTAAACGCGCCCAACAAATGGGGGAAAATCGCGATTTACCCATCCCCGTGCATATCCAAAAGGAAGCTCCTTTCTGGGATGTTTTTCCCGAAGATCCGAGTATTTATCAATTGGTGGTGACAGCCCGAGCTTTGAAAGTGCTTTTTCCAGAAGTCAATCGAGTCACTAATGAGAAAACAATTCGCTATGAAATTAAAACCGCAACGGGATTAAAAAAAGTCGATATCGCCACCAGTTGGGAAGATGCGGTACAGGTGTTAGAAGTAAAAGCTTGTCGCGAAGATAAGGAAAAAATTCAAAGTCAGGTGACGGCTAAGTTACAGGATTCGGCCACTCCGCAGAAAAAACAAGCTTTGTATCGGACTTTTATCAAATATTTACAACAACGTTCCGAGGAGTTGACAGGAGGAAAAGATAATACAGAATATAAACGGGAAGATGCAATTATTTTGCAGTTAATCGATAACTATAAGTTGAATAGCGGTGGAGAAATACCTCTTTCTTCGGTGACGGAAGTGGCTAACCCAGCTTTAATTATCTGTGGTAATTGTGGACATAAAAATCCGCCCTCGTCTAATTTTTGTTCTAAGTGTGGGGCAAAATTAGTTAAGTAGAAATTAGGCAATTTCTTGTTTTTAGTCCTCGGATAACAGAAAAAGTGGGGGTGTTAGCTGGACTAACATCCCCCACCATGAAAATTTTCGGGAAAAATTGCCTAATAGCGAAAAAACTGGATTATAATAAGGTCTTTACCCAAGATTTTTGCTAATCGCTAACTGCCATAGAAGCCAATCAAGACCCCTGTTTATCGAGAGAAAAACCAATGGTAGCCACTTTAAAAGGACGAGATGTTTTAAGAATAACCGACATGAGTAGCGAAGAAATCAGCGCCCTACTCAATCTATCGGCACAGCTTAAAGCTGGCAATCTTAACCCTAGCTGCAAAAAAGTCTTGGGATTGCTATTTTATAAAGCTTCCACCCGGACGCGGGTTTCCTTTACCGTCGCCATGTACCAGTTAGGGGGACAGGTGATCGATCTTAATCCCAGTGTAACCCAAGTGGGGCGAGGGGAACCCTTAGCAGATACAGCCCGGGTACTCGATCGCTATCTCGATATTCTCGCAGTTCGCACCTTTAAACAAGAGGATTTAGAAGCTTTTGCTAATTACTCGCGCATCCCGATTATCAACGCTTTAACGGATTTAGAACATCCCTGCCAGATATTAGCCGATTTACAGACTATCCAAGAGACTTTTCAGACTTTACGGGGAATTAACCTCACCTATGTCGGGGATGGCAATAATGTCGCTAATTCTCTCCTCTTGGGTGGTGCTTTGATGGGGTTAAATGTGCGGGTTGCCTCCCCCGCAAACTATCAACCCGATGGGGAAATTGTCGCCAGCGCCCAGGCTATTGGCGAGAAAACCGGTAGTAAAATCTTCATTACCGATGATCCCGTTACCGCAGTAAAAGACTCTCAGGTGGTCTATACTGATGTCTGGGCAAGTATGGGACAGGAAAGCCTCGCTGATGCCCGAATTCCCGTTTTTCAGCCCTACCAAGTCAATGAACAGCTAATGAGTCACGCTGACAAAGACGCGATTATTCTCCATTGTTTACCTGCTCACCGCGGCGAAGAAATTACCGACGGGGCGATCGAGGGTGTACAATCAAAAGTCTGGGAACAAGCGGAAAATCGGATGCACGCCCAAAAAGCTTTAATGGTGAGTTTATTGGGATTAATCTAGCTCCAGATGCTCAGTTACTAAAATAATCATTAAACTCGATCATCAATCATCCTAAGACCTGTCCGACACCGGAAGTTAACGCTAGGATTGATGGTAAGAGCAATAATCAGGGCAGCCTCCACACATACTATATGTCAGACACCTCCGCAGTTAAACAATATCTCGCCCATTGGTTTCAATTGGGAAAAAAAGTTATTTGTCCCAAAAACCAAGCTATGCTATTTCCGCTGCCAATTTTCAATGGCGATCGCTATTCAGCGGAGTTTGAAGATTGTTGGCAAAAAATGCTCGATCCTGAAAGTGGCGATTGTTACCTAGAAGGTACTCAACAAACTATCCAAGACTTACTTTCCCCTCAATGGGAATTTCATCCCTGCGCTCGTTGTACTATACCCGTACCAATTGAGGTACTGGGCCAATCGGGTTTATCCTGTCCCTGCCATGATTTGAGTAATTGGCCCAATTTAGAATTACCCCTACCCCATTTACCCGTCAATAGTCAAGAAAATCTCGATCGCATCCGGCAAAGATTGCTAAAAAATTCTCGCCAAGATTAACCGGACTAAAAGAGACGTTAGGGGTAACGTCTCGACAAAAGGGTTTAGATTTAACGATTTCTGCCAAAAAGATTGACTAAATCTCGCAATCTGTCGCTATATTCTCCGGTTAAAGCTTCCTGACGATAGCGCCATGACCAATTGCCTTCTGCGACACTGGGAGTATTCATGCGCGCATCCGATCCTAAACCTAACACATCCTGTAACGGTACGACCGCCTGATTAGCCACGGAACTATAGGCAAGTCGAATCAGATCCCAAGCCACTCCCTGACCACTGGGAGCGCCAAGATATTGATAAAGTCGCGCTTTTTCGTAGTCATTGGCGTTATCTTGAAACCAGCCCAGAGTAGTATTATTATCGTGAGTGCCGGTATAAATCACACAGTTGCGTTCGACGTTAAAAGGAAGATAGGGATTACCCGCATCACCCCCAAAAGCAAAGTGGAGAATTTTCATACCGGGGAAGGCAAAGTGATCGCGAAAATCTAGGACTGCTTGGTCAATATCGCCCAAATCTTCGGCAATAATCGGCAATTTACCCAAACGATCCCGGATGGTATTAAAGAGATCATAACCCGGGGCCTTCAGCCAACGACCATTAATGGCGTTTTCCTGGCCAAAAGCCACCGCCCAATAGGCTTCTAATCCGCGAAAATGATCGATACGGATGATATCGACTAGGGAAAGAACCCCTTTTAAACGGCGTACCCACCAGTCAAAGCCCGTATTTTTGAGATAATCCCAGTTATAAAGAGGATTTCCCCATAATTGACCCGTTGCTGAGAAATAATCCGGGGGAACCCCTGCCACTTCCAAGGGATTACCGGTTTGGGTATCTAGTCGGAAAACCGGGGGATTTGCCCAAACATCAGCGCTATTATGGGAGACATAAATGGGGATATCACCGATAATCTCGATACCAAGGGCGTTAGCATAGCGTTTTAGGGCTAACCACTGCTCAAAAAACTCAAATTGCAGGAATTTGTGCAGAAAAATCTCCTCTTGTAACTCCTGTTTCGGTGTTTCCAACGCACCCCAATGACGTTCGCGAATTTCTGTCGGCCATTCCATCCATGCTTTACCCTGGTAAGCGTGGGATAAAGCCATAAATAGGGCGTAATCCTCTAACCAATCAGCATTGCCAGCACAAAAGCCGGCAAACTGTTTGTAAAGAATTGTGTCAGAACCCTTGACAAAATTGCTCGCCGCCTTTCTAAGTAGGGGAATTTTCCAAGCGATCAATTTATCGAAATCCACTTGATCGAGGGGAAAATCGGGAATATCCTCTAAATCTGCATGACTAAGCAGGTTTTTCTCCCGAAGAATATCGAGACTAATCAGGAGATGATTGCCAGCAATGGCACTAAAACTCATGTAGGGAGAGTTGCCGTAGCCTGTGGGGCCTAAAGGGAGAATTTGCCAGAGTTTTTGACCACTTTGAGCCAAAAAATCGATAAATTGATAGGCTTCCCTACCTAGTTCTCCAATCCCGTAACGACCGGGGTGACTGGTGGGATGAAGCAAAATACCGCTAGAACGGCTAAAAGCCATGAAAAAACCCCCTTATCAGTGATTCGGTTAGCAGTTATTATATTTTTTAAAGCTGAATGCTCACTGCTATCTCAAAGCTAACCCGATCTCGATCGATAAGGGCAATACTTAACAACTTTATTAGACCTATAGGACAAAATCAGGCATTACAGCCGTACATTAACAGATCGTCTTTCCAGTGAAAAAGATTCCTTGGGATCACGTTCCACGCTACCCCGGAGGAAAAACCGATCGCTTGTCAGTTATTGCGCCAATGGTAGGGGCGCATCGGTCAGTGAGTTGATCGATGCGCCCAAAATGTAATATAGATATTTCTGCAAAATTGAGATGCAGCCGCCGAAAATTCAAGAGCGATTCACTTACTGTCAGTAAGTCCCACTTCTTGTAACCTCCTCTTCAACCCAGACCTGTTACTGTACTGTTCGTAAATCTGGTTCAGACGCTCTTGGAAAACGGGCAACCGGTTTTGATATTCGGCTAAGTCTCTTAATTTGACTAACAATTTAACAGCCTCATCGTAGGGTTTAGACTGGGCTTTCTGAATTAGGGACTCGACTTGCTGCCAAACTTGCGCTTCCCGTTTAGCTAAAGTTTGTAGTTCCTCAATTCGCTTGGCTTCCGCTTCTTGTTGTCGCCGTTTTTCTGCCTTTTTTCCTTCCTCAGCAGCAGCCTCAAGAAGTTCTTGGATCGTACGTCGAGGCTGGTTAGAAGCGGGAGAAGTAGGGATTAATTGAGACAGCTTTTGTTTGAATTTGGCAGATAAATTCGGTTCTCCTTTAGCCAATCTTAATAAGAAATCTTGGCGTTCAGAAGCCGATAATTGGCTAATAGCTTGTTGCCAAGTTTGCTCAGAGATAGTTGTTGGTTTACCACTGGATGCACAAGCAACATTTAATAAGTGTTCGTCCAATTCAACGATTTCTATAAAAGCCTTTTGAGATGCAGAAAGTTGATTTAGTCCGGGGGGTAGAGGAGGTTCTAGTTGGGTGTTATCGATGTCTATATATCCCTCGGATAAGGCAATAGCTTTCAGCCAAGCTAAATATAATCCTCGATAGTCTTGCTGGAGAATTTCTTGGCGTAATCCTATCAATTCCGATAGAATCCCTTCTCCTTCTATCCAGTCATCAAAACCTTCTTCTTGACTAAATTCCCAATCTAAAATTGCCCAATCTCCCACAAAAGATAAGCTGATATAATCATCAATACAGTAAAGTTCAATTGCTTCTCGGTCGATCAGGGATTTGGGAAAACGAAACATTAATTGCTGTGTTCCCCAGTTGGCGATGTAGTACATAATATCGAAATACCGAGCCAGCACTTGTTTGGTATCGCCTCGAAAATCGCCGTAACTATAGGTGAAACTGGCACTCGTTGCCGTCGGTTTGACGCGGCTCGATAGCTGGCCTATGGCAGCCCTTTCCTCTTGGGTGAGGGGGCGATCGATCGCTTGAAATTCGTAATATTGGTATTCGCTCATGGTGTGCAACCTATCTCAAGGTTTATTGATCAATCATAGTCAATGGATTAAAAATGATCCCCTAGAAATTACTTACCGTACCACATAATAGGTCGTTCCTATTCACAGGGTATAAAAATCCAATATTTCTTCCATAAATCTAGTTTCCTCTACCCTTCTTTCAGTCGTTCAGCGATAATTTTTTTCCTTTTGTTTTTGCCGATAAGCTTCAAATTCGGGGTTGGTAGAAAGAATTTGACGGACGCGCTCCCGACTTATGCCGTATTTATCCGCTATTTGCTGATAGCTTAATCCCTGCCTATGGAGTTCTAAAAAATCGTAACTTTTTTTAAGTCTTTCCTTTCTCTGTGCATCCCGTCTTGGGGTTAGACTCTTATTGCTAAGGTGTTTTACTATTTCCCTTCCCAACTCGGTCAAAGAATATTGACGGTTGCGACACGTAACCAATCCTTGTTTTTCCAATTCTTTAAGTATTTTATGTATTCTGGTTATATTATTAGGAGTTGTTGCCAATTGCCGAGATGGATCGGAAAGTATCCGAATTGCCGAATCAATTTGAATCGGATAATCTAACATCCCTTTCAGAATCTGTTTCTGTTTTACTTGGAGATTGGCGATCATCTCTTCTAAATGTTGAAAGTCTTCATTTTCATCCATCGGAATTATCATTTTTAATAGACCTCTCCCTAGTCTGATAAAATCACAATCATGAGATATTGTCAACAACTAACCGTAGCTTGCCCGGTAGTTTATCCCTTGGTAATGCACTTTTTGAAAAATGGTGATAAACTCAACTGTATTGGGTACACTCTCCCTATCGGAGGGATTTGAGGAAAAATCGGGAGAAAAAGCGATGAAAGAACGGGAAACATCCAACAAAATTGAAGCGGGTGGGGGTTTTCCCCTATTGCAATATTGGGCAGAAAAAACCCTCTCTCCTCAAGGGGTTAAACTCTGGCAAACCTTAAATCATAAAAGTGCCTGTTTAGCTTGCGCTTGGGGAACGGGAGGACAAAAGGGCGGTTTTGTCAACGAAGCGGGGGAAAGTCTGCAACGTTGTCTCAAAAGTGTCGAAGCGATTACTTCCGAATTAATGCCGGGTATTAAAACCGATTTTTTTCAGACCTATCATCTCGCTCAATTACAGTCCTTAACCTCCTTAGAATGCGATCGCCTGGGTCGTTTCAGTTATCCCGTTCTCTTAAAAGCTGGAGAAAGTCACTATCAACGTATTAGCTGGGAAGAAGTTTATCGATTAGCCGAACAAGCTTTTCGTCAACCGTCCGAGACTCTGGCCTCCTATAGTTCGGGACGTTCTTCTAATGAAGCCGCCTATCTCTTACAATTGTTTTTCCGGGCATTAGGAAGTAATAATTTAGCCGATTGTTCCGATCTCTGTCATGCCGCCTCGACCGTAGGATTAAAACAGGTTTTCGGCTCCGGGACTTCGATGGTCAGTCTGGAAAGTTTAAAACAAGCCGATTGTGTGGTATTGATCGGTTCTAACGCCCCCGCTAATCATCCTCGCCTGATGAATGAATTAATTCAAATTCGTGATCGCGGCGGTAAAATTATTATTATTAACCCGCAAATTGAAGTCGGATTGGTCAAATTCTCCTCGCCCGCTTTTCCGATTAAATCCCTATTGCGGGGCGGTTCCGATATTTCTACTCTCTACCTACAGCCGATTCCGGGTAGCGATACCGCCCTATTCGTCGGATTACAAAAATCTTTGATCGAACAAAATTTAGTCCGGTGGGATTATCTCGAATCCCATACAGAAAATTGGCAATCTGTTATAGATTATGCCCGACAAATACCCTGGGAAACCATTACTAAAACCTGCGGTTTATCTAGAGAAGAAATTGAAGCAACCGCCGCCCTTTTCGGCAATTTAGAGCGAGTGGTTTTCGCTTGGGCGATGGGGGTTACACAACAGGAAAATGGTGTCGATAATATTATCAGTATTGCTAATACAGCTTTACTTACAGGTAATGCTGGTAAAATAGGTGCAGGAACCATGCCAATCAGAGGTCATTCTAATGTACAGGGCTTCGGTTCTATGGGCGTTACGGTGAAATTACGTCGGGAAATCGCCGAGGCACTTTCTCAACTTTTAGGAAAGCCATTAAATATAACCGGCGGTTATGATACCAGGGCATTAATTGAAGCTGCCGAACGGGGAAAAATCAACACCCTTTTCTGTTTGGGAGGTAATCTTTATGGGGCAAATCCAGATTTAACTCAAGCCAAAAAAGCCTTAGCACAAATTGATACGATTTTTTATGTGGCTACTAAGCCAAATTTAGGACATTTTCACGGATTAGCCCGACAAAATACGGTAATTTTACCCGTCTTCGCTCGTTTTGAAAATCCTCACCCGACAACAACCGAATCGGGCAATAATTTTGTCCGTTTTAACGAGCGGGGAAGCAGTCATCTACAGGGTTCTGATGTCGATATCATCTCGGAAGTAGAACTATTAACAAATATTGCCGTCAAGGTTTTAGGCACAAACCCGATTGATTGGTCGAGATTACACGACACCGCCTATATTCGTCAGTTAATCGCCAAAACGATTCCGGGTTATCAAAAAATCGGGCAATTAGATCAAACCCAAACAGAGTTTACCATTAGCGGACGGATTTTTACCGAACCCCATTTTCCGACATCGACCGGAAAAGCGCAAATGTCCGTCACCCCTTTACCCACTTTAAAAGCACCGGAAAAGCAAGATTTCAACCAACCGGAAAATGCCCCCGGAATTGCCCTGATTCTCGGAACAGGACGCAGTTATGGACAACATAATACCGTCGTTTATCAAGTGGGTGATAAATATCGGGGAATGCCTCACCGTCATTGTTTATTGATGAACGCCGAAGATGCCAAAAAAGCCAGCTTTCAAGAACATCAACGAGTCACCGTTCAAGGAGATGCCGGCAAATTAGAGAATATTGAAATTATTTTCGGTCCGATTCGCGAAGGTGTTGGCTTTATGTTTTATCCCGAAGCCAATGTTTTATTCAAGGCTAAAATCGACCCTCGCTGTGGAACCCCCGCTTATAAACGAGTTCCCGTCTGGGTTTTTTAGTTATCAACTCCTCGGATTTTCTTTTTGGGAAATAATGAAATAGAGTTAAGCAAGCGAATAAATGAACGAAACCGAGTCCAATTCTGGGAAAGCGAAATTAAAGAAGCTCCCTATCGCTTTGATCGCATTTCTGTTATCCTGTTCTTACGATCATAGAATAAATAGCCATGGGTAAGTTTTTACTAACCGTATTAAGCATAGCAAGTTTGTTGGCTGTCGGGATGGCTACCCGTGGCATTGCAAGTCCCACATCTGCAGCGACGAACTTGCAACTAGCTCAACGCCCTAACTGTAACAATCCCCAGACTCAAAGCGAAATGAACATTTGTGCCAGCATAGCTTATCAAAACGCTGATCGCAAGTTAAATCAAGTTTATCGACAACTACTGCCAAAACTGTCAGCTTCTCGCAAACAAAAATTAATTAGCGCCCAACAAGCTTGGATTAAGTTTAGAGACAGCAGTTGCGAATTTGAAAGAAGTGCCTATGAGGGAGGATCGATGGCTCCCATGATTTACGGTTTTTGTTTGGCAGATGTCACCGAGCAGCGCACCAAAGATTTGCAGAGATATTTAGAAGATAGCGATCGCTAAGTCAAAATCGCCGTTGATATTACCGATAATTCCTTAGACGTTTACTGCACAACAGCCTAAGCGGGTGAGGGGAATCGAACCCCTATCATTAGCTTGGAAGGCTAGGGTTTTACCACTAAACTACACCCGCATTTTCTTAGCACTTTCGTTAGTATAACACGAATTGCCGATTTTTGCAAGTAGGGCTTTTCGGCTTGTTAATCGCCTCTAAAGTCCCGATCGCTCCTTTATTTCCCCGATTTGGCTAAAAGTTTCTTCCACGCGATCGAGATCTAGTTGGGAGAAATTATCGATCGCCCAGTTGGACACTCTCTGCATAAAATGGAAGGGATAGGTATGAGCGATTCCCACCACCTGCATTCCCGCTCTTTTGGCCGCTTCGCAACCGACAAAAGTATCTTCAATCACCAGACATTCCCAGGGTTGCAACTGTAGATTAAAATTCCAACGATTGAATCTTTCCACGGCCAGTAAATAACCATCTGGTTGGGGTTTACTGGTGCTAATCTCATCACCGGTGACAATGACACTAAAGTAATCCCCAAGGGCTGCCTGTTGCAAGATTGATTCCACTTCCGAGCGTATTGCTCCCGTCACCAAACCGATTTGTAGATCTCTGGCCTTAACCCGTTCTAAAAAAGAGTATATCTCCTCATAAATAGGAAGTTTCTCTAATTTTCCTATTCTTTCTCGGTATAAACTGGCTTTTTTGTTAATTAACTTAGTCAGATATTCCTCGGTCACTTGACGACCGCGACGGGTGAGAACATTACGCAAACAGACGCGATCGCTTCTCCCCAGACATAACTCCGCAAATTCCGACCCTAGGGGCAGCAGATTTTCCCCGATCAAGATTTCATTGATTAACTCCTGATGGATCGGTTCATCATTGATGATCACCCCATTAAAATCGAACAGAACAGCCTTTAACATCAATCTTAGACAGAAAAGCTAATAAATACTAAATATTCTTGATTATACTAAAGTTTTTCGTCGGGGCCGGGTGTGGGGAAGCTAAGACCCATTTTCCCCCAATCCCCCCCCCGAAGTCGGGTAGGGTTGATTCATGAATCAACCCTACTGTGAATCAATTCTAGGCTCTAGGCGGCAGGGGGGATCAAAGACAAAATCTATCTTCTATTTAATCAGAACCACTTAATTATCGGAACTAAAAAGGCTTATATATATTTTGGCACGGATTCCGATTATACTAAAAAGTATAGGTCAAATCGAGGGATTTTGTCAAGTCTTTTTTGCCATTAATCTATATAATTTTCGGGCTGCTTACCAGTCATCGTCCTGAAAAAAATTATGCTCTTCGGTTTTTGTTAGGCAAGGGAGGGGGTGATAAGGAATGAAACCCCTATAGAGACAGACATTGCTGCGATTTTTGTCAATTGTTTTCGCTCTAGAACGAACTAATCAATTAAGTCTCTTGCCAGATAAGGATTTAGTCAATTTATGCCCCCATATCGAACCATACCAAGTAACGAGGAACCTTCTTTTTCATCTTCTTGAATCGCCGATTTCGGGACAATGACGACGTTAACCGATTCCTCGACTTCGTTTAATAGTTCTAAAACATATCCTTCCTCACCCCCCTTCGGATGGGGAACTATATCGGCAAGAATCGCCAAATCACCCTGCTTAAGATTGTATTCGGGAACGTCGCGGGCTAGGGTCACTTCTTCGTATAGTTGCGCCATGGTTTATTTTTTCTTTCTGGGTTTGAGGGTGATAAATTGAAATTGATGATCTAGGTTTCGTTTTAGCCAAATCGTGACAACGGATAGGGGAACTTGATTACTGCTGATTAATTCCCCCTCGACTCGATCGAAGGTTCCGTATTCGATTAACTGATCAAGTGTATTAATTGATATTGTTTCAAGTTTTTTTGGGGTTGTAATTGCAGAAAGTTTTTTGAAATAGTCTGGACTAAAAAGGCTTATATATATTTCGACACGGATTCCGATTATAGTAAAAAGTATATGTCAAATCGAGGGATTTTGTCAAGTCTTTTTTGCCGTTAATCTATACAATTGCAGAGGACAGGAGAAAAAAAGGAATTATTGGGTACAAAGAGGCGATGGGATGTTATTATTTAAAACCGATTGCCCGGAAGCAATGGCAAATAGTAGTGGAATAGGCGATTAAAGGAGTGAAACCTGTGCAAATATTCACAACAATCCCCGGTTTACGCACTTTTTTGGCTGATTATCGCCATGATCGCAGTATTGCCCTGGTGCCAACCATGGGCGCTCTCCATAAAGGTCATGCTAGTCTAATTCGACGCGCAGTGGCCGAAGCGGAGGTAACTGTGGTCAGTATTTTTGTTAATCCTCTACAATTTGCTCCCACAGAGGATTTTTCTCGCTATCCCCGCAGCCTTGACAGCGATCGCCAATTGTGTGCATCCTTGGGAGTTGCTGCTATTTTTGCTCCTAGTGCGGAAACTTTAGGAATTGGTGATTCTGAGGACATAACCGCAGTTATTCCCCCGATTTCTCTGACTAGCGGGTTATGTGGTGCTTTTCGTCCGGGGCATTTTCAGGGAGTAGCCACAATTGTCACTAGGTTGTTTAATATAATTGCACCGACGATCGCCTATTTTGGCGAAAAGGATGCCCAACAGTTAGCGATTATCCGGCAATTAGTCAGGGATTTAAATTTAGCGATCGAGATTCGCGCTTGTGCTACAGTGAGAGAAACATCGGGATTAGCAGTTAGTTCTCGCAATCAGTATCTATCGACCGCAGAAAGGGAAAAAGCGACAATTATCGTCAAAAGTTTGCAATTAGCTCTCGAAAGTTTTCGTTTAGGGGAAAGACAAAGGGAAAAACTACTGGCTATTGTCCAAAAAAATCTCGACAGAGTACCAGAATTTCGCTGTCAGTATCTGGATTTAGTCCATCCCCAGAGTTTACAACCGATCGAGCAGATCGAGACAGATGGCTTGTTAGCGATCGCTGGATTGATCGGTCAAACCCGTTTAATTGATAATATTATCTTGCGTCAACGTCGGGCAGTTATCGCTATTGATGGGCCTGCTGGAGCGGGAAAATCCACAGTCACGCGCTTAGTAGCGGAAAAATTGGGGTTAACCTATCTCGATACCGGTGCGATGTATCGCGCGGTGACATGGTTAGTAGTCAATTCCGGTCTGGATTTGTCCGCAGAAGCGGCCATCGCCGAGTTATTATCTTTAGCGAAGATAGCAATAATTCCGGCCGATAGTCCCGAAAATGTGACTATAGTGAAGATTAATGGGCAGGATGTGACTTTAGAGATTCGCTCTCCCGCAATTACCGCGCAAGTGTCCAGAATTGCCGCTCAAAAAGCGGTGCGACAGCAGTTAGTCACCCTGCAAAGAGAGATGGGAATGTCGGGGGGAATAGTCGTCGAAGGTCGGGATATTGGTACTAATGTTTTCCCAGAAGCGGAATTAAAGATTTTTTTGACAGCGACACCCGAAGAAAGAGCGAGAAGGAGATTAAAAGACTTAGAAGCGCAGGGAAATGGGGGTATTAGTCTCGCAGAATTAACCCAAGAGATTGAAAAAAGGGATTATTTGGATAGTAATCGCTCCCTAGCACCCCTGCGAAAAGCCGCAGATGCGATCGAAGTTAATAGCGATCATCTCACTATTGCAGAAGTCACGGAAAAAATCATTGCTCTTTATCATCAAGGAGAAGAAAATCAATGGAGAAGCCTCTAGTTTTTTTAGATACTGATGTTTTGATTTCTTATCTACGAGGAGATCTAGCCAGTGTACATTTATTCGATCGAGTATTTCTCGATCGCGTTTGTCTTGCTATTAATGCGATTGTTTTACAAGAGTTATTATTTTTAGCAGAAGTTCGTAATCATCCTGAAATAGTCGATCGGATTCAAGAAAAGGTGACTATCTTGGATTTTGATTTAGTTAAACTTGATAAATATTGGCAAAATGCTAGAGATATTCGTAATATTTTGGCAGACTCGAACGATGTTTTAATCTTAAGTAGTGCCGCTAATTGTGATTATTTAGTTACCTATGATCAACAACTTAAAAAAGCCTCTAGTTATCTATATAACTCTAAACCGATGGTAGTAACAACTGAAGAATTATTAGAGGTTATCGATCAAGAAAATATAGTCCCTTCTAGCCTCTCTTGCCAAGGATATAAATCGTCAAATTTCTCCTTAAACAAGGTGATTTAGGGAGATAATTATGAAGTTAAATTCCCTGACTATCAAATCTATCTGTTTAACGGTAACTTCCTTGATAATTATCGGCAGTCCAGCTATATCTTTAGCCGATCATAGATCACCAATAACTTTAGCTTCTAGGGATTTATCAAACCAGCAACAGGGACGAACAATTATTCTTAATGGTCGTTCTTTCTCTATTCCTTGGCAACAGTGGACAGTAGGAAATAGTACCAGAATTGCCATGAGTGACACGGGAGCAAGACAATTATTCGGCATGGATTTTCTTAGCACAAATGATCCGAAAAAGCAACCGATAAGCTGGTTTAATTTACAAACTTTATCAGCTAATTTTATCAATTCCGATCGCTGGCTAGACGTTACGGATATTTTACTAACAACGGGTGCAACAACCACTATTAATGGCGATAGTTTAACTATTAACTTTCCTGCTCCCCAGATTCAAGATATTCAGCTAGAAAATTATGGAGCAGTACAACGGATTATTATGCAACTCGATCGCCCGACCTTTTGGCAAGTTAGTCAGGCAAAAAATCAAGCAGTGATTACCCTAGAAGGAAATGCCCAGCAATCGCTTATCTCTAGGTTTCAACCCCAAACTAGCAGCAACAGTAACCAAAATAACGATGAAGATGATCTAGGCAACTCTAATAATAACTTACCCACTCAGATCACTTCCTTAGAAAATAATGGTTCTCTCAGTCGTTTAAAAATCAATCTTCCCACTGCCTACGGATTACAGATCAGCAGTGTGGATAATCCTCCCCGAATTATTATTGATTCTCGTCCCGATGCTATGGATGAAAAGCGCATTGTTTGGCAACCAGGGTTAATCTGGAATCAAAAATATATCCAGTTAGACAAAGATTGGTTTCCCGTGACTTGGTTAGAAATCGATCCCAGAAATCCCCAGATAACTATTAAACCGATTACCGCTAATTCCACCTCAATGCGCGGCACTAATCCCCTGATCGCGATTAATAGCGAAAGTAATGCGGTAGCGATGATTAATGGCGGCTTTTTTAATCGTAATAATCAGTTACCTTTGGGGGCAATTCGTGTCGATGGCAAATGGTTATCCGGACCAATTTTAAACCGAGGAGCGATCGCATGGGATAATCGTGGTCAGATCAGGATCGATCGCCTCAGTTTAGAGGAAACTCTCATTACTGCCACTGGACAACGTTTTCCCCTAACCCAGTTAAATAGTGCTTTCCTGACAGCCGGCTGCAGTCGTTATACTCGCGATTGGGGAAATAATTATCATCCCCTCACCGAGCGCGAAACTGGGTTAGTCGTCCAAGGCGATCGCATAACGGAGAAATTAAATAATCTTTTCCCACAGGATAGTATCGCCATACCAGAAAATGGTTATTTAGTCATCTGCCGAAAGACAGATATTAATTTAAATATTGGTGAAAGAGTCAACCTCGATAGCGTCACCCTACCGAGAGATTTTGCTGATTATCCCCAGATTTTAGGTGCTGGCCCCCTATTATTGCAGAATGGGCGCATAGTTTTGGACGGAAATGCCGAAAAATTTAGTCCTGCATTCCAAAATCAACAGGCTTCCCGTAGTGCGATCGCCGTCAGTCGAGAAGGAAAAATTTTGCTAGTGGCTATCCATAATCGTGTCGGGGGAAGGGGGGCAACTTTAGGCGAATTAGCCCGAATTTTGCTGTTAATGGCGGCAAAAGACGGTTTAAACCTAGATGGGGGTAGTTCCACCGGGATAGCCTTGGGGAGTTATCTGCTCGATCGCTCTGCCGTTACCGCCGCAAAAGTCCATAATGGAATAGGGATATTTTTGTCCCCGTCTCCTTGAAAGGTGTGAAAACAATGGATAATAGCGACTGGATTAAACAATTGCTGCTGATGGGTATTGGCACTACTTCCATGGTGGCAGAAAAGATCAAAGAAGTGAGCGACGAATTAGTAAAAGACGGTAAAATCAATTCCGATCAGGCTAAAAACTTTGTCGATGATCTGATGACACAGATGAAGTCCGAACAGGGAAACTTCGAGAATAACTTAGAACGCTATATCCGCAATATCTTGCAGGATTTAGGGGTTCCCCGACAATCGGAAATGGACGAACTGCGAGGAAGGATTGATAGATTAGAACGGCAGGTGAGAGACTTAGAGAATAAACTCTGGCGTTAGGGAATTATGAAATCAATGCGCGAAATCTTGCTCAGTTTTGCTATCATTGCGGTTTGTGGCTTATTTTTAATCGTTGCTTCCCTCTTTGGTGGGGGGGAAAAAACCAATGCGATCGCCGCAGAAATCGAGCCACCCGCTATCACTCAAACTATTAATAAGGAAATCATCTCCATGGATTTAGATCAAGCAGTCACCACCGATTCGGGACTAAAATACATCGATATCGTGGAAGGAACTGGAGAAAGTCCTCAAAAAGGTCAAAAAGTGACTGTTCACTACACGGGAACCCTCACAGACGGCAAAAAATTCGATAGTTCCAAAGATCGCAATCAACCTTTTACCTTTACCATTGGAGTTGGTCAAGTGATCAAAGGATGGGATGAAGGAGTGGCATCGATGAAAGTCGGTGGGCAGCGTACCTTAATTATCCCCGCAGAATTAGGTTATGGTGCGCGGGGTGCGGGTGGGGTGATTCCTCCCAACGCGACTTTACTTTTCGATGTGGAATTGTTGGAAGTTAAATAGGGTCTGCTGAATAAATCTAAAAACCTTGTTGGGTAAGACTTTTAGACTTTTTGTCAATCAAAAAGTACCAGGCATGGGAGTGATCAGGGGGAAAATTCAGGTACTTTTTCCCTGAAAATTAGGTAGTTGACCA
>NZ_JADBSA010000060.1:0-11546 GCF_020246945.1 Microcystis sp. M113S1
CTGCCCACAAATAAAATTCAGAGCCGTCCGGGCAGTCGGCAGACGTTAAACTAAAACGCTTGTGGATTCGGTCTGACGGGGGCATAGTCTTCCGATTGTGTCTAGTTAAGAGGAGTAGAAGCAAGAATCTCCCGTCACAGCGTAGCTTGACGGCGAGAGTGTCAAAATTCTAGTTTTTCTAATAGTTGATGTAATCTGGAGGGGTCTTGCAGATAAAGATAGCCGAACAGGGTTTCTAAACTGCTGGCCTGCTGATAGACTTGGGCTGTCAGACGACGGCGTTTTCCCGTGACCGCATTGCGTCCCCGGCGCAGAATTTCTTTTTCTTGGTCTGTCAGATAGGGCTGCAGTTGTTCTAAATCTAAAGCCTGTTGTTCGGCCCTGACTTTGCCCACCACCTGAGCGTGATAGTCTCCCAGACGCTGGGGCGGCAGTAAATAATAGGTGCGGATGTATAATTCATAAACAGCATCCCCTAGATAGGCCAGAGAAGCGGGCGATAATCGGTCAAGACCCTCTAGGAGTTGTGACCCCTCGCCACTTAGCTGTAAGCGAATTTTTTCGAGAGGAGATTCCACGATTTACGCTTTTTCCAGATATTTGATCGCAGCTTCTAGGGTGGGTTGCAGGGAAAAAAACTGCTCCAATCGCACCAGTTTTACGGTTTGAGTTACCCGCGCATTAGTAACAATTTGTAAACTGCCTCCTTCGGTTTTGGCCTTTTTCACCAATTTTACTAAAGCCCCTAAACCGGAGCTATCGATAAAATCAATCTGAGCGAGGCTAATAATCACATCCTTGGGACCTTGATCCACATAGCCTTCGATCACCTTACAAAAAGTCGGTTCGGAAAAGGCATCTAAAAGACCCGTCAAACGGAAAATTTGGTACTTATCTCTGACCTCACGCGTACCTCGCAAGCTGACGGTCAAGTTAATTGCTTCTGGAATAATCGCCTCCTAGCTCTAGAGCCGTAAAAATCAAAACCCTAGTATATCCTAAAAATTTACGACCGATCCTTTTTTGCTTCCCGCATTAAATCAACAAATTTGGCGAACAGATAATCGGCATCGTGGGGGCCGGGACTGGCTTCGGGGTGGTATTGTACCGAGAAAAAGGGCAAAGACTTGTGTTTTAAACCCGCTACGGTGCGATCATTGAGGTTGAGATGGGTAATCTCCACTTGCGGATTTAAAGAGGCTTCCTGCACCGCAAAACCGTGATTCTGACTGGTAATTTCCACCTGTTGCCGCAGTCCACAGGGTTGATTTAACCCGCGATGGCCAAATTTCAGTTTAAAGGTTTCTGCTCCTAGGGATAGCCCCAAAATTTGATGACCCATACAGATGCCAAAAGTGGGTTTTTCCCCTTGCAAAAGTTGCTTGGCTAGGGCAATACCTTCGGTGACAGCCGCCGGATCTCCCGGTCCGTTAGAAAAGAAAATACCATCGGGATTATATGCGGCGATTTTTTCCGGGGGAGTGTCGGCGGGAACCACGATCACCCGACAACCGTAGCTAGCTAAACGCCGGAGAATATTGCGTTTGATGCCAAAATCGATCGCCACCACTGTTAATGGTTCTTGATCACTATCAATTGGTGCAAATTCCCAGGCGGACGGGGTGGGAGTCGTCCATTCGTACACTTCCTTCGTGGTAACTTCTTTAACGAGATTTAACCCCGCCATACTGGGGGCTGCCTGCACCAGCCGCAGTAAATCGTGATAATCCAGTATTTCCGTAGAAATTGCCCCATTCATCGCCCCAACCGAGCGAATTTTGCGGGTCAAAGACCGGGTATCGATGCCATAGATGCCAATAACATGATGAGCGGCCAGATAATCCGGTAGGGATTGGGTAGAACGCCAATTACTGGGCCGGTGGCAGATATTTTTGGCGATCGCTCCTTTCACCTGGGGACGAATTGACTCCTCATCCTCGGGGTTAACCCCCGTATTTCCCAATTCCGGATAGGTAAAAGTGACGATTTGACCAGCATAACTGGGATCGGTGAGGACTTCCTGATAACCAGTCATCCCGGTGTTAAAGACAACTTCGCCGACGGTGGTTCCCTTGGACCCGAAGGAATAACCCTCGTAAACCGTACCATCGGCCAGAACTAATAAGGCTTTTTGACTAGCAGCACTTGATATCATCGTCAATTTTTTAATCTTGAGTAGTGGTGAGAAACAGAAGTCAAGGATAGACTAGAACAGGGACTAGAAAACGAATTGCTTAGTTTTAATTGGCTAGAGCGTTTTATGATTAAGAGTACATCCGCTCAAGGACAACAGTTTCCCCTGACTAGCCATCGGCAAGGTCCTATCGCTTAAAAAATAACTATATAAGTAATATGAGTCCAAGAAAACTGACTGATGCCACGAAAAAAGAAATTCTTAAGCTTTATCGGGAAACGGAGGCCACCACTTCCACCTTAGCCGAGCGTTATGGCGTGAGTAGTTCTACGGTCAGTCGTTTTCTCAAAAATTCTTTTTCTAGCGAGGAATACGAGCAATTAATCCAGAAAAAACGCTTGGCCCGCAATCCTCGTGGCCTCGAGGAGGAGGGAGCAGCCGCGGATTTATCGGAAAAAGCGATCGAGGTGATTAGTTTTCGGGCAGCGCGCATCGAAGCTAAGGATGAGTGGGATTTTGAGCAACCGATCGCTTCTGTGGAACAATTAACCCTGTTAATGGATACCTCTTACCCGCCAGAAGCAGATAATTCGGAAGATACAGAAATTAATGGCGATAAGCCTCTAGAAAACGCTAATTTAAACGAGTTTTTCGTCGAAGCTATCGAGGAAGAGGAGGAGGAAGATGAGCTTGACGAGGATTGGGATGAAGAGGAGGATGAAGATGAAGATGAAGACGAGGAGGAGGAGGAACTAGCGGGCAGCTATTTAGGCCCGACTATCGTTAAAACAGCCCAATTACAGATATTACCCCTATCGGCGGCGGCTTTTCCCAAAACCTGTTACTTGGTCATTGATCGCGCTGCCGAATTAATCACCCGTCCCCTCAAGGATTTTGCCGAATTGGGTAAGGTTCCCCCTCAGGAAATCCAGCAGCGCACCCTCCCCATCTTTGAAAGTCATCGCATCGCTCGTCGTTTCTCCAAGCGCAAGGAAAAAGTGATTAAAGTTCCCGACGGTCGCCTGATCGAAAAAGCTCACGCTCAACTGGAAGCTAAAGGGATCACCCGTCTGCTCATGGATGGTCGTATCTACGCTTTAGAGTAGGGAATTAGGGGATTAGCAGGGGTTGGGAAGTATTTTCAGTGAACAGTAATCAGTAATCAGTAATCAGTGAACCGAAAACTCACATCTGATAACTGATTACTGACTCAAGGCTGACGGATGAGGGCTAAAAAGCTGAATAATCGAGTTTGAACAATAGATAAGTTTTTTAACAAGAGTAGTTTCAGATACTGATTACCCGATGGACTGGGGTAGAATTGGAAAAACCAGTCAAACTGTTTTAGCCAAGCTATTTAACTATGATTAAAATTAACTTGCTGTTCGGGTTATCTTCTCTTAAAAAATCGATAAAAAACTTTACATAAACTCAAAAGAGAGTCTGATAACTAACTCAGCTTTTAGATGAGTTAGTTATCAGACGAAGTTTTTGGGTGCTTTTGTTGATTACTTCTTAACCACCATCTTAAAGTAGAAGAAGGGAGATGAAAGTTAATCAGTTACTAAGACTCTACGAACAAGGAGAGCGGGATTTTTTAGCCATTGACTTGATGAGTCTAGATCTACAACAAGTGACTCTAATCGCTGTCAATTTTGCTGCGGCCAATTTGTGCGGAACTAATTTGAGTCGCTCTTTTCTGACTAAATCAAATCTGCGGGGAGCGAGTTTGAATTGGGCGAATTTAACCTATGCCAAATTAAGTCAAGCGCAATTAGTGGAAGCGGACTTAACCAAAGCCAATCTCACCGGGGCCTTTATGGTACAGGCAAACCTGCGTAACTCGCGATTAAGTGGGGCGGATCTTTCCCAGGCTAATCTCCGGGGGGCGAATTTATGCGGGGCGAATTTATGCGGGGCGAATTTATACTTAGTTAATCTCCAGGAGGCAACCCTAGATAAAGTCAATCTCAATTGGGCTAATTTGCAGGAAGCGCGGTTAAGTGGGGCTAAATGTCGTCAGATTTCCGCAAGGGAAGCCAATTTTAGCGGCTCTTTTCTTAAAGAGGTGGACTTTCAGGGGGCCAATTTAGAAAGGGCTAATTTTAGCGAGGCACGTCTGACGGGTAGTGATTTACGCGGGGCCAATTTAGCGGGTGCTAATCTAGCGGGAGCGCGTTTACAAGAGGTAAATCTACAGGGAGCGGACTTGAGGGGTGCTAACTTGACGGGGACTTGTTTTGAGAGCGTCACTGGTTGGACAGAAACCGCCCAAGAAGATGATATTTTTCCCCTAGACTGGTTTCAGCCCCGTTTTGCCACTTAAAAGTCAATATATCTGCCGAAAGCCCCTCCTTTTCCTATCGATTAACGATTAGCTGGAGTGGTTAATCTTTGGTTAGGAATGGGGATTGGGGGAGCATTATTCGGCTCGTCCTCGAAGGGTAAAGCAGGGGGAGGAGGAGGAGTGGTAGCGGTGGGAGATGGTGCTGGAGATGGACTGGGATTAACGGCAGCGGGGGGATTGTTCGGGGTGACGACGGGTGCGGGAGAGCTAAAACCGAGGAGATCTTTGCCAAAGGGAAAAACATTAGCCCAGCGTTGAATATTGGGATGGCCAAACCAATCTTGACGGGATACCTTGACCGAGAGGAGAGGTGCGATCGCCCCTGATTTTTCGGCCGTTATTAATAAATCAATTTTATTAATACCCTGTTGTTGATTAAAACGACTGATGATAGTTTTCTCTGCTAATTGCGATGCTCTAGTCAATAATCCTTCGTAGGATTCTCCCCGTTTAACTGTGATGGGAAGATTAACAGTGGATTGAGCAAAAACCACATCAACGGCGATAATTCCCGTCAGCAGCGTTAAAACAGTAATAGACTTGTACATAGGACAGACGGTTAAACAGGCACTCCCTCGCTAGGGTCGGGATCTTCCCTGTTAGAGTTCCCCGATCGCTTTCTTAAATTACCACGATCGATCTCTGGCCACAATTGAAAATTTTCCGGCAGCAAAATCGTCCTTGGCTCCTAGCAATAGGCAATAGGGGAATAATTGGGGCTGGCTGAATAAATCTAAAAACTTTGTTGGATAATATCTTTAGGCTTTTTTGCCATCAAAAAGTGCCAGCCATTGGAGTGATCAGAGGGGAAAATTCAGGGACTTTTTCCCTGAAAATTAGGCAATTGACCACCTGAAAATGGCTAAAACCCCACACCCGACACCCCACCCCCACGAAAAACTGTTT
This sequence comes from Microcystis sp. M113S1, assembly GCF_020246945.1. Lineage (NCBI taxonomy): Bacteria > Bacillati > Cyanobacteriota > Cyanophyceae > Chroococcales > Microcystaceae > Microcystis > Microcystis sp. M113S1. The sequence continues at coordinate 5,388 of NZ_JADBSA010000060.1, forward strand.
CAGCATAACCTAATTATATTTGGCTATATCGACCAGAGGGTTTTAATGATGACACAAACTAGCGAAACCGTTACCTATTCCCTTGAATCTGTCCTGACAAGGATCGAGAGTAAAATCGACACTCTCCAAAGAGATGTTAATCAAAAATTTGACAGTCTCCAAAGAGATATGGATCAGAAAATAGACAATCTCCAAAGAGATATGGATCAGAAAATAGACAGTCTCCAAAAAGATGTTAATCAAAAATTTGACAGTCTCCAAAAAGATGTTAATCAAAAATTTGACAGTCTCCAAAAAGATGTTAATGATTTAAAGGTGGAAGTCACAGAAATCAAAGGAGATATTAAAACTCTTGATCAGAAAGTCGAAGCAATGGATAAACGACTGGAAAAAGTCGAAGATAGTTATGCAATCCTAGTTAAAGATATTGCGGACTTGAAAGGGTTTAAATCCCTGATTATCCCCATGGTTGTAGCTTTTTTAAGTGCCGTGGTAACTTTGGGATTGCGCGGCTTTTTTCTTGGCAATAAACCTTAAATATATCAGGGGATATTTTAATCATCAAGTTTATTTTGTACTCTACCAATAAAATCCATGAGTTTTTGTATTAATCCTCATTGTCCTAAACCGAAAACTATCACGGAGAGTCGTTACTGTCAATCCTGTGGTTCCGACTTGCTTTTAAATGGTAAATATCGAGTCACAAATTTATTGAGTGCCAAAGGTGGATTTGGTAATACCTATGAAGTGATAGATGAACATAAAATACCCAAAGTATTAAAAGTTCTTACCTACGATTCCAGCAAAGCTATTGATTTATTTCAACAGGAAGCTAATCTTTTAAAACAATTAAATCACCCCGGTATTCCCAAAGGAGAAAACTATTTTATTTATCATCCCCGGGAGAGTCAAACTGCTTTACACTGTTTAGTCATGGAGAAAATTGCTGGTATTGACTTAGAAGAATATCAAAAACAAAGAGGATTTAAACCGATTGATTATAATCTCGCTTTGGATTGGTTAACTCAGTTAGCCAATATTCTCCACGAAGTTCATAAACATAAATTCTATCATCGCGACATCAAACCCTCTAATATTATCTTAAAACCCGATAGTCAATTAGTTTTAATTGATTTTGGGGCAGCGCGACAAGTAACTAAAACCGTCCTAGCAGGAGGCAAAAATACAGGAATTTATACCCCCGGATATGCTCCCCCTGAACAATCTCGTGGTCACTCTGTCCCCCAATCAGACTTTTATGCTTTGGGCAAAACTTTCGTCTTTTTGTTAACCGGTAAAGAACCCAGTGACCCGAAAATTTATAATATTAATACCAATGAATTTAACTGGCGTAAATATACCCCAAAAATTCCTTCTCGATTAGCAGATTTTATCGATAATTTAATGGCAGAAAAACCTATTGATCGACCTAAAGATACCAAAACTTTGCTAAAAATTATTACTGATATTAAAGCCAATCCCCATCAAACTAAAAAAACTAAAAATTCTTCTCTTGAAAAACCTAAAATTATTCCTATTCCCAATCCTGCACTTATTTCTTTACTAGCTGCAATTTCTCCCAGTTATGCTGGGTTTTGGCTCCGTTTAAAAGCCTCTTTAATTGATTCTTTTATCGTTCTTATTATCGCCGCTTTATTAGGTGGTTATATCTGTTTTCGCTTACAACAATGGTCAACTTTTCAAGATTTAAACCTTGATTTTGATATAGCCAAAGAAATCTGGGTTTACTACGCAGCAGGATTAAGTGCAGCTGGAACAACAATTTTTGGTTTTGCTTTATTTATAGCAGCAATTATCTATAATATTCAAGCCAAAATTAACTTTACTCACGAGCATATTGCCATCCTGACTGCTCTCGGTTTAGGAATAGTTATTAAATGGTTATATTATGTTTTCTTGGAATATCTTTTTAAAGCCACTATTGGTAAAATGTTTTTTGATTTATCCGTCACCGATAGCGAAGGAAGACGCATATCTTTTGCGAGAGCAAATCGCCGCTACTTACTAAAATGTCTCTCCACTGCTCCCTTATATTTGGGCTTTTTACTGGCAGCCTGGACAAAGAAAAAACGCACCCTTCATGACATGATTTCTGGTACACAAATCCGCAAAAAACAGTAACCAGATACTAGAAAAGTAGGGAGATGAGAGCGGGACAATAGGATAAAATCAACTACAATAGGGACAAGATATTCCTGCTTGGTAATTGGGGGATTGTTTATCTTTTTCATCGATGGGATGACCGCAAGCGGGACACATTTCATAATGTCCTACCTCTAAATTAGCTGTTAGTGCCACTCTTTGATCGAAAACGAAACATTCTCCTTGCCAAAGACTTTGATCGGGACTAACTTCTTCTAAGTATTTCAAAATACCTCCCTCTAGCTGATAAACTTGAGAAAAGCCTTGATTTAATAAAAAAGCTGCCGCCTTTTCACAGCGAATTCCCCCCGTACAAAAAAGAGCTATTTTTTTATCGTTAATACTATCAAAATTGTCCTGAATATACTCAGGAAATTGGCGAAAATGCCCTATTTCCGGGTTAAGAGCTCCCGCAAAAGTACCGATCGCCACTTCATAATTATTACGAGTATCGATAACTACCACGTCCGGCTCTTTCAGCAATTGATTCCACTGTTCAGTTTTGAGATGAATTCCTGTTTTTTCGAGAGGATTAGCCTTGGGTTGACCAAAAGTCACGATTTCCTTTTTTAAGCGAATTTTTAAGCGTTGAAAGGGCAAATAATCGCAAACAGACTCTTTCACCTCTAGATTAGCTAAACGAGTATCGGTTTTTAACCAACTAATCACCTCGGCGATCGCTTGACTGTTCCCGGCGATCGTTGCATTAATCCCCTCGGCTGCCAGAAGAATAGTTCCTTTAATTCCTCTTTCTTGGCAGTATTTTTGTATTTCTGGCTGTTTTTGACGATAATCTGACAAAGCCACAAACTGGTAAAAAGTGGCGACTAGATAAGACATGGCAGGCAAGGGAAAAATTTACTTGTAATATTTTTCACTATAGGTTATAATAAGGAGAGTGTCTCAAAAACCAGATCGGGGGTTTAGCTCAGTTGGTAGAGCGCCTGCTTTGCAAGCAGGATGTCAGCGGTTCGAGTCCGCTAACCTCCATAGCATATCCTCCATAGTTTCCCTTTTGCTTGGTGATTAGCTCAAGTCTTTTTGGGGAGACAATTAGCTAGTTAATTATTAAATGATGTCTCGTACCTATCAAGCTACTGGAATCAATCTGCAAGGAATGGCCTTCGGAGAGGCCGATCGCCTCTTAACTATTTTGACCGCCGAATATGGTTTAATTAGAGCCATCGCTCCCGGTGCGCGCAAGTATAAATCTTCCCTGCGGGGTAGAAGTGAACTATTTGTGGTCAATAATCTGTTAATAGTCGCAGGAAAATCCCTAGATAAGGTCGTTCAAGCTGAAACTATCGAATCTTATCCCAAATTAAGTCAAAATCTCGCCAAACTCACCGTTAGTCAATACCTCTGTGAACTGGTTTTGGCGATCGCCCTGAGCGAACAACCCCAGAGGGAATTATACGAATTAATCTGCAGCCATCTGGCCAGAATTGAAGTCCTCGACGAAAATCAATACATACTTCCCTATCTTTGTCAAGCAATTTTTCATTTCTTAATAATTGCTGGCTTAGTGCCGCAAGTCCATAACTGCCTGTTGACGGGAAAAGCTTTAATTAGGGACAATTGCCTAGGATTCAGTTTCGAGGCAGGGGGAATAATAGATCTAGCTGCCCTCACAGAAACAATCAACCCGCCCAAAATCGATAGTAAACTGACGCAGCAAGAACTGCAATTACTGCAATGCCTAGGAAAAACAGATTTTCCCCCAGAAGAAAACCTTACCTCAGAACTAGCTTGGATTAACCTCGATCGCCTGCTGCGCCGCTATACTCAGTATCATCTGGGAAAAACTTTTCGCTCCTCGGCATTAGTTGAGGGTTTATCTCCCTTAGAATTTTAAACAGATAGCAACAATCATCATAATGCAACTGTTTGACTCAGAAACTGACGACGCTACGTCTAGCGACTCCTCCACTCCTGTTTTTAATTCTTCCGATTCCTCACCGAGGCAATCCGACGCAGAAACCATGAACCGCTTGCCTAAACGTGCGCCCAAATCCAATCCTAGTCAGGGTTTTGCCCCAGTGCTAAAAAACCCGCGCTTTCTCACTCTCTGGGCGGGGGGAATTTTTTCCCAATTAGCGGATAAATTCTATTTAGTCCTGATGATCTCCCTAATTGCCACCCATTACCAAAAAGCCGATCAGTCAATTAGTGGCTGGGTATCGGCGATAATGATTGCTAATACAATTCCGGCGGTGTTAGTGGGTTCGGTGGCGGGTGTATATGTTGATAGATGGTTAAAAAAACAAGTTTTAGTTATTTCTAACCTTTTACGCGGGGCTTTTGTCCTCCTCATTCCCCTATTATTATGGTTAGTGCGCGAGCAAACTTTAGCCGTTCCCCTCGGTTGGTTGCCTGACGGGTTAAGAAATTGGCATTACCGGCTACAAGGAGAATTTAATTTACCCTTCGGTTTTTTCCTGTTGTTAGTCATTACTTTTCTTGTCTCCACCTTAACCCAATTTTTTGCCCCCGCCGAACAATCTACCCTGCCATTAGTGGTAAAACGCCGTCATCTTTTGCCGGCTAATTCCCTCAACACTTTAACCACCATGGCGGTATTAATTATCGGTTTTGCCATCGGTGAACCTTTATTAGCTTTTGCTGATAGTATTTTCGGCACCAGAGCCGGACAATTTGATATTGGCAAAGTGATGATTGTCGGTGCTTTTTATATAATTGCCGGTTTAATTCTAATTATCCTGCGAACTAACGAAAAATATGTCATTCCTACCGCAGAACAGCCCCATGTTTGGGAAGATATCCGCGACGGCATTCGTTACCTCAACAAAAATCATAAAGTTCGTAATGCTCTGATTCAATTAGTCATCTTATTCTGTATTTTTGCTGCTCTATCGGTATTAGCCGTCAGTATGGCCGAAAAACTACCCGGGTTAAAAGCTTCTCAATTTGGCTTTTTATTAGCCTCCTGTGGTGCAGGAATGGCAGTTAGTGCGATTACCCTAGGTTATTGGGGCCAAAAATTCTCCCACACCCAATTAAGTCTCTGGGGTTCCCTGGGTATGGCGGCAGCTTTAATCGGTTTATCTCTAGCCACAAAGAGTTTAATTTTAGCCTTCGCTATGACCGCTTTATTGGGCATTTTTGCCGCTTTAGTCGGGGTTCCCATGCAAACTACCCTACAGGCAGATACACCCCCCGAAATGCGCGGTAAAGTCTTTGGTTTAGAAAATAATGCCGTTAATATTGCCCTCTCTTTACCCTTAGCTGTTGCGGGTATCGCCGAAACTCAATTCGGACTCCGACCGGTACTATTAGCTTTAGCAGTTATGGCAGTTATCGGCGGTGGTTTTACTTGGTATGTTTCTCGCTCAGTAAACAGTAAACAGTAAACAGTAAACAGTTATCAGTTAGCAGTAAATGGTTCCCATTCTAGTGCCTTTTTTGCCACCTCGACAGTGACAAAGATTGTTAAAAGTTTCGAGGGTTTGATCGAGTTGCAAGCGAACCAACCGATAATCGCACCCAATATCAAAAAAGCGATTGAGCGCCAGTTTTTCAGTTCCCCTACTTTTTCGGCAAGATCGGCTGTTTTGTCGATCGACGGTTTCCAATCTTCTAGACGGGTTTCGATCGAGGTGAGCCGCTTATCGATATTTTCTGTTTTTGCACTCAGAGACTTGATGTCTGACTTGATTTCTGATTGTCCATTTTCTAGGCTAGTTAATCGGGACTCGATCGCTCTCATACCACCAACGATTAAATCTTCCAACCTTTTCAGATCATTCTCGGTAACTGCTGTCATGGGTTAAACTCCTCGAAGCTGATTTTTTTGCCCCAACCCGATGCCGGTCGAGTTAGCGATAACTTTAATTATGGTCTGCTGAATAAATCTAAAAACCTTGTTGGGTAAGACTTTTAGACTTTTTGTCAATCAAAAAGTACCAGGCATGGGAGTGATCAGGGGGAAAATTCAGGTACTTTTTCCCTGAAAATTAGGTAGTTGACCACCTGAAA
>NZ_JADBSA010000061.1:0-4534 GCF_020246945.1 Microcystis sp. M113S1
ATCGGTAAAACCCTACACCCTACACCTCAACCCCCAACCCCCAACCCCCAACCCCCAACCCCCAACCCCCAACCCCCAACCCCCACCGAAAAACTTTTTGCCGCAGACCCTAAATACGTCTTAGCTTAGAGGGATTTAAGGAGAAAAATCTATGGATAATAGCGCACAAAACTGGTACATTGTCCAGGAAAATACCGGAATTTGTCAGATTATAGCCCTAGAAAACGGAAAAACCCCAGTCAGTGGTCAATACTGGGGTCCTTTTGCCGAGCGGGGAGAAGCGATCGCCCGTCGGGTGGGTTTAATTCGAGCGGGCAAATGTCAACCTATTGTTTAGCGGTATTGGTGGGCGTTTTTTTGCCTTCAGTGATTTCTTTTTCCAAGATTTCAAAAGCCTTCTTGAATTGAGGATCCTGGAAGGTTCCCACCCGATCCCGTTCCTGTTGAAGATTTTTGCGATCTTCCTCGCTCAGTTCCGACTCCACATCCGGATGAATACCATCTTTATTGATGTCGCGTCCTTTGGGGGTGAGATACTTGGCAATCGTCACCGCTAATCCCGAACCGTCACTGAGACTGCGTACCGATTGCACTAATCCCTTACCAAAGGTTTTCGTACCGACAATAGCCGCCCGATCATGATCCTGTAAAGCCCCGGAGAGAATTTCACTAGCACTGGCGGAACCCCCATCGACGAGGACAACCAGCGGTTTATTAGTCAAAGCTTGATTGTTGGCCCGTTGACGTTCCGTCACCCCTTTGCGATCGACCGTAGAGACGATTAAACCATCAGGTATCCACATCCGAGCGATTTCGATGCTGGCGTAGAGTAAACCGCCGGGGTTAGAACGCAGATCGAGAATATAACCTTTCACATCTTCGGTTTCCAATTCGCGAATCGCTTGACTCATATCGCCACTAGCTTGGGCGCTAAATTGATTAAGACGGATATAACCGATTTTACCGATCGGGGTGTTTTCCGTGTGGGCGCGCACCGGGTGAATTTCAATTTTGGCCCGGGTAAGAGTCAATTCTTTCTTCTCCTCACCCCGTTGAATCGTGATCTTAACGCTTGTCCCCACTTTGCCGCGGATCATGCTCACCGCTTGCTCCAGTTCCATGCCTTCGGTAGATTTACCATCGATAGAAATAATCACATCTTTAGGCAGCACACCAGCTTTAGAAGCGGGAGTATCTTCAATGGGTGAAACCACGACTAACTGCTTGGTTTTCTCATCTTTGGTCAGTTGAATCCCTACCCCGGTCAATTCTCCTGATGTATCGATCTTCATATTGTTAAACTCTTTGGGATCCATAAAACGGGTATAGGGATCATTGAGAGTTTTCAACATCTCGCGGATAGCGGTGTATGCTTCCTCTTGATTTTTGTAGGAACGATTTAAATACTGATTGCGGATGGCGTTCCAGTCCGATTGATTAAAAGTGCCATCTAAATAAGTGCGGTTGATGATCTGCCAAACCTCATCAACGGTTTCCTTGGGACTTTCCTGAAAAAAAGCTTGACTTTGAGAGAGACGGAATCCCGCCCCCGTGACGGCGACGGTAGACAGGACTACTGCTGTAGCACCGAGAACAAGTCCGCGTTTGTTGATAACCATAGGTAATTTTCGGATAAATTAGGCTGTTCTTGCCAGAACGCTCTTTCTGGCTGACCGTCGAAATATCTTGGCAAAAAGGAGCGTTTAGGTTTCCTGGAGACAGACAAAAGAACGCCTTTAGACTACTACTGTTATAACATTGATTATCTACTTCTTTGTCAAACTGGTTATTTGAGTAGCGATCGAGTTGCCAGCAGCCCACCTCGCGACCTAAGATAACAGCAAAACTGTCCCGGATTTTCCCTATGAGTGATCAAATCCTTTCTTCCCTCTCCCTGGAACAAAAACGACAAAACCTGCGCCACCAAAGGCGATCGAAGGTGTGGCAAGCCTTGGGTCGCTTTCTGGTGGTTAGTGGTTTAGCGACGGGATTAGCTTGGGGGATGACTTCGCCCTATTGGACAATTACCAAGGCCGGACAGGTGGAAATCGAAGGCACGGAATTAATGTCGCCCGAGTCGATTCGTGCTTGGCTAAAATTAAGCTATCCTCTGTCTCTCTGGGAATTACCTACCCATCAATTGCGAGAAAAATTAGCGGCTATTCCCGCTATTGCCGACGTTAAGATCGAGCGGCAATTATTACCCCCGAAAGTGATTGTTTCTATTCAAGAAAGAAAACCCGTTGCCCGTTGGCGTTCCCATCAACAGCAAGGCTTTTTAGATGCCTCGGGAACGATAATTCCTAAAAACTATTATGGTCGAACTCTGCCCAAAACCCAATTACCTAGCTTAGAAGTGCTTGGTTACGACCGACAATATCAACAACAGTGGCAAAAAATTTATCCCTTAGTTGATAACTTATCGATTAAAGTTACCGCCATCGATTGGCGCAATCCTAGTAATCTTGTACTAAAAACTGAACTGGGACAGGTCTATTTAGGTTTTTATAAAGATAGATTGCCCGAAAAATTAACCGCTCTCGTACAATCGCGGCAATTGTCATCCAAGATACCTCTAGCGCGAATTCTCTACATTGACCTGAGCAATCCCGATGCTCCCACTGTACAATTAAAACCGCAGCCAGCCCCTATCGTTGCCAAAGTAACGGCAACTGGTAGGGATTAACTGGAATTGATCAGCAAATAACCGCAATTATTCCCTTTGTGTATTGCCAAAAAACCCAAATTATGATTTTCTGAACCAGAAACTGATAATGTAGATACTGGAACACACATAATATTAGTGATAGTGTTAACATTGCATCTCTAATTCATCAAATCAATAACAGAATCTTGTACTAAGAGTGTTCCAATTCCAATGACATCGATTAATGAAATCGTTCCCACCTATCCCAATCTGAACAGTAACGATTATGCCAGTTCAGCTATGAGCGAAGATAATCATTACTCTCAGAATAATGCTGGAGTATTATTTACTCGCCCCCATGAATCACAGATGACACCCCGAGAAGAAAGTCGTAGTAATCGCATCGTGCCAAGCAATGTCGCCAAGATCAAGGTGATCGGGGTCGGCGGTGGGGGCTGTAACGCCGTTAACCGCATGATCGCCAGTGGCGTGACCGGAATCGAATTTTGGGCAATTAACACCGATGCCCAAGCCCTAGCCCATTCCTCCGCCCCCCAGAGGTTACAAATCGGGACAAAATTAACCCGCGGCCTAGGGGCGGGGGGCAATCCGGCGATCGGACAGAAAGCGGCGGAAGAATCTCGGGATGAAATCGCCCAAGCATTGGAAGGAACCGATCTAGTCTTTATTACCGCCGGCATGGGCGGCGGCACGGGAACGGGGGCCGCTCCAATTGTGGCCGAAATTGCCAAGGAAATCGGCTGTTTGACCGTGGGAGTTGTGACTCGTCCCTTTACCTTCGAGGGTCGTCGTCGCACTAATCAGGCCGATGAAGGAGTGGGTGGTTTACAAAGTCGGGTCGATACCCTGATTATTATCCCCAATAACCAGTTATTACAGGTAATACCCGCCGACACTCCCCTACAGGAGGCTTTTCGCGTCGCTGATGATGTGCTGCGGCAAGGGGTACAGGGGATCTCGGATATTATCACTATCCCCGGTCTGGTGAATGTGGATTTCGCCGATGTGCGGGCAGTGATGGCCGATGCGGGTTCGGCCCTAATGGGCATCGGCATCGGTTCCGGAAAATCTCGGGCTAAGGAAGGAGCGATCGCTGCTATTTCCTCGCCGTTACTGGAATCCTCGATCGAAGGGGCGAAAGGTGTGGTCTTTAACATCACTGGTGGTCAAGATCTAACCCTACACGAAGTCAATGCCGCCGCCGAAATTATCTATGAAGTGGTGGATCCCAACGCTAATATCATCTTTGGGGCAGTCATTGACGAGAAAATGCAGGGAGAAGTCAGAATTACCGTCATTGCCACCGGTTTTTCCGGCGATTCCCCCTCTCGTCCCACCGGTAGCAAGGTGGTGATCAATGCCCCCGCACCCAGTCCAGCACCCACTCCCGAACCACCAAAACTCCCGGGATTAGATATACCCGAATTCTTGCAACAACGTCGTCGTCAGATTGATCGCTAACCTCCTGTCACTAACCCCGCCCTAAAAGGGACGGGGCTTGCCTAGACCAATTTAGGCGACGCAAGTAGAGACTACCGCACCGAGACACAATCTGGCACAGACCTCCGAATGCTTCCCTAGTTCGGATTCCCTCTCAGCTTTATTGGTAAAGCGTTGTTAGACAAGACATCTTGATTGTGTTGCGGAAAGGGACTTTAACTTTACTCTTAAGGATTATCTCCATGCCAAGAGTTCCTGTTATCTCAAAAGACGGAAAACCGTTGATGCCCACCAAACCCAGTCGGGCCAGACGGTGGATTAAAGAAGGAAAAGCTATCGGTAAATTCAACGACTTAGGTATTTTCTATGTCCAGCTAACCGATGAATCCTCTAACAACAAAACCCAACCGATTGCCATTGGTATTG